>JAOAHN010000062.1 GCA_026415215.1 Candidatus Hydrogenedentota bacterium | reverse complement strand
AGATGTGTATAAGAGACAGGTATATATACCTCTCCCCGCTTTGGTTTGTCCTGCTTTTACTTTAAGCCAACACGCTATATCTTCATTATCTACAGTCCATTGGTATATACGCTCTGGTTGTTTTGTAGTCCACTTTAACATTTCAGGATCGCCTGCTTTGTTTAATTGGCTTAGTGCGGTGGATACCATGTACAATGTCATTTTTACTTTCATTTTTGCGTCAAGTGGAGTTTTAGGTTTTGCATCCGGCATCAGAATCTTCATATAGAGAAGCACACTTAACACTCGCCATAGTAATCCAAAATTTGTGAACCCTCTTATTTTAGGTAAGACTATTTTGCCTTTGAAAAAATTGTTCAGCTTGGATAGTGAACCAAATTCGAAGGTTAGATCTGGGTTTTCTAAAATTTCTGTGCCGGTTTCAAAATTCAGATTATCAAATTTTATATATGCACCTACTCTTTGTTCTCCTTCTTTTGTTACGAACAATACAGTTCCTTTTACATTTTCAAACCTTTTCTTAAACTTTGGATGGTCCTCTAATAATACTTTTATAACTGGTAAAACAGCTTTGAATATTATCCTTGCTACTAAGGATTCTTTATTACCCTCTGACATATTAATACTCATCCTCCCAATCTTCTTCTTTTTCAAATTCTTTGCCTAACAATTCTCTCACTTTTTCAATAATTCCATCAGTGTCAATTTTGTGGTAATGCATCAAATCTTCTGGATAGCCGTGTGGGCTGAATTTGTCAGGAATACCTACCCGTGTAAAGGCACATGCTCTTCCTAATTCAGCTACTACCTCTCCGACCGCACTACCAAGCCCTCCATAGATATTATGGTCTTCAAATGTTATAATTCTTCTCGTTTCGACAACAGCTTTCTCAATAGCCTCTTTATCTATTGGCTTTATTGTGTGCATATTTAGTACTCTTACGGATATACCATCTTCCCTCTCTAATATTTTGGAAGCTTCGACTGCATGGTAAACTACTGCTCCGCAAGCTATAACTGTAACATCTGTGCCTGGTCTCATCTCTACTGCTTTGCCTATGGTGAACCCGTAATCATCTGTTTCATAAACTCTCGGTTCGAAACTTCTTCCAATTCTTATATATACGGGTCCCTCCACCTCAACACAGGCTTGTACCGCCATAGCAGTTTCCACAGAGTCTGCAGGGACTATAAGCTTTATATTAGGAATAGCTCGGATTATGGATAAATCTTCTATAGAATGATGAGTCGTACCAGCGGAACCAAACGAGGTACCTCCATGAGTAGCTATCACCTTTACATTTAAATTTTGGTAGCATATATCGTCTCTTAGAAATTCTACTGCCCTCATGGATGCAAAAACTGAAAATGTAGAAACAAAAGGAAGAAGACCTGCCTTGGCTAACCCTGCAGCTACCCCAAACATATTTTGTTCCGCTATTCCAAGATTAAAAAATCTGTCAGGAAATTTTTCACCAAACTTTCCTATTTTGGTAGATTTTGCCAAGTCCGCAGACAATCCAACTATTTTTGGGTTAATTTCTCCTAAATAGCTTAGAACTAACCCATAAGTTTCTGCTTGTGTCATCTTGTCTGCATCATAAACAGTCCAAGTTAAACCTGTCTTAGCACTCATTTTATACCTCCTTTACTACTATAACTCGAGGTCTTTGTACACCTCATCGATGGATTGCTTGGCTTTTTGTGCAAGTTCCGCGTTTAGCCCTCCATAGTGCCATGCGGTATTTCATTACATAAAAGAAACTCCTTTCCCCTTTATCGTTTTGCATATTATCATGGAAGGGCCATTCTTATTCTCAAGTGCCTTGTCTATAGCGTCAGCTAAAGCTATAAAGTCATGACCGTCTATTACCTGAGTGTACCAACCAAAAGCCTCCCACTTCTTATCTAATGGTTCTAAACTCATCACTGATTCTGTAGGACCGTCTATCATTAAGTGATTTCTATCGAGGAAGGCTATTAAATTACCCACCTTGTAGTGATTAGCTGCCATTGCCGCCTCCCAAATTGACCCCTCATTGCACTCTCCATCACCGACTACAGCGTAAACCCGCCAATCTTTTTTTAGCACTCGAGAGCCTAATGCCATTCCCACAGCTTGGGGTAATCCGTGTCCCATAGAACCAGTGGAAGCGTCTACCCCTGGGGCTTTAGTGGAGTCTAAGTGCATTCCAAAAGGAGAGCCGAATTGATTAAACTCTTTAAGGAGCTCGAAATCAAAGTATCCCCTGTTTGCAAGTACTACTGCATGTCCTACACCTCCGTGGCCCTTACTTAAAACTAACCTATCTCTATCTTCCCATTGTGGATTTTTAGGATCGATTCGTAGGTATTTCCAATATAAAATTACGAGAATTTCTACCATGCTAAGTGAACCACCGATATGGCTTCCACCACACCAATGTGTAACATCTACAATATCTTTTCTGATTTTTCGAGCCATTTTTCTCAGTTCTACATGCTCTTTTTCTGTCAATGGCATACTACATTCTCCTCTTTATACTGATGACTTCAGTATTTTGAATGCATCTTCGGCGATTTCCCAAGTTTTCTCTATATCCTTTTCTGTATGTGCCATAGAGAGAAACCAATTATGATGTGAGGTAAAATAAGCTCCTCTCTTGGTACATTCAGCACACCATTTTTGCGTTAGCATAAGTGTAGGGTCATCGGTTATTCTATAGTAGGCCATAGATGGATGTCCGGTTACTTTAAGGTTAAAGCCATATTCCTTAGCAATCTTTACTAACCCCTCGTTGAATTTTAGCCCCAATTTGTATAGGTATTCTGGAGCGTTAAGGCGTTTCAGTTCCTGCAAATTAGCTAAAGCTGCAGCCATATATGGAGCAGAGAACCAATAACTTCCAGTGTGGAAAACTTTCGAGGCATCTACTTTTAACTCTTCCCTCCCCACTAAGGCTGATATTGGATATCCGTTAGCAATCGCTTTGCAGAAGCAGATTAAATCTGGCTTAAAGCCGAAAAATTCATTTGAACCTCCCAAATGTAACCTAAATCCAGCTCTTACATCATCGACTATTAGAATAACTCCATGCTTTTTTAATAACTTTTGAACACCCTCCCAATATCCTTCGGCTGGATATTCATTGTCAGTAAACACTGGATGGTGGTATGGTGAAGATATGAATCCCGCTATTTCTCCATAATTTTCTTCTAGAGCTTGTTCGAGTGCATTTAAGTTGTTCCAAGGGATTCTGATAACATTAGCAACATCTTCTTCTGTAACCCCTGGATGTCCTATTCCCTGCATCCACGGAGAAGTGCCATGGTATCCGCCTTTTATTGCTATAATTTTTTTTCTACCAGTTGCAGCTCTTGCAATCATTACTGCATAGTTAGTCACATCTGCGCCGTTCTTTGCAAAAAATGCCCAATCTGCTATTGGTACAAGATCTACCAAGAACTCAGCGAGTTCTACCATTTTTGTTGAGGCTATGCTATTGACATCACACTCCCTCAATTGCCTTAAAAAGGCCTCATCTACTACAGGATTATGATACCCAAGTATCATTGGCCCATAGGCACACATGTAATCTATAAATTCATTTCCATCTACATCCCAGAACCTACAACCTTCTGCCTTAATCCCAAAGAACGGATATGCATCCGGAGGTACACAAGGTGCAGGGCTAAAGTGTCCATAAACTCCACAAGGTATTACTTTAGATGCTCTTTCAAACCACTTGCGGTTTTCTGGATAATCATAGATTCTCATATTACATCCTCAATTCACCATTTTAGATTTTTATGATATGAAATAGTTAATTCTACTAAGTACTAATCCAACATTATCTATGATAGGGACTAACCCCCAGATTTGAATGTTTCCCAAACCCAGAGCTGAGAATGTATCAAGTTTGTTCGTTAGCATTGCTTCTGCAGTTTCTAAATTTTTGAAGGAGAGTGTTGATGAAACTGCTTGACCCTTATCAGGACATTCTATATATTTCCATTTACCATTGATGTTTCCGAAATATGCCTCAAAACCTATCTCATCGATGCTGATTTTCAAGATTCCCGGAGTAGTATTTTTCAATATCGTTTGGCAAACTTCATCTGTTTCTCCAAGGACCTCTCCCATACGAAGAGCGGATTTGAATTGTAATGCAACTGAAATTTTCCTCTCGTCTAAACTAAGATTTTCAGTAGGCTTAAGGAAATATTCTAATCTTTTTGATAAAGCATCGAATTCATTCCTAAGAAAAGATATTTTTGTAAATCCTCTTAGAAGTATAGGAAGCTTTCCTTGTTCGAACACTCCTAAGGCATGTTCAGGTGAGATAAAGTAAAGGTGAATATTACCGCATTCATTAGGATTTGTGATGCTTATAATTTTTCCGTTGTCCACTTTAAGTAGTGTTTTAGTAACATTTCGAAGATTTAAAAGTATGCTGATTTTCCTATTTTCTATAAT
Source organism: Candidatus Hydrogenedentota bacterium (assembly GCA_026415215.1). Lineage (GTDB taxonomy): Bacteria > Hydrogenedentota > Hydrogenedentia > Hydrogenedentales > Hydrogenedentaceae > Hydrogenedens. The sequence continues at coordinate 29,609 of JAOAHN010000062.1, read as the reverse complement.
ACTTTTTGCTTTTGTATCAACCTTCACTAAATCTGAAAGAGTTGGGAGTATCGCCCTTAGATATAACTCCGCTTTAATTATGTTATTCTTTTTTTCTTTGGCATTTTGAGAACACTTTGTAGCAAGTTTGCTCCCCATCTCTAATTCCTTCTTTGTAACTTTTAATAAAAATATTAAAAATATTACTAAGTTTGCAAGTTTTTATTGAGTTTGGTTCGGCTCTTGGTGTGTTTCTTCAAGAGGGATAAGGGAGTAATTCTTAAACTTAACTGTACTTCTATGTTCTGGATATTTGGGAGAGAATTTATCATATGTTTCCTCGATAATTTTAAGATCTTCTTCCATGTTTCCTGAGGGGTATATATATACTCCTGAATTTCCTACTATTTTTTTTGAATAGTCCCAAAAACCAAGCACAATCGGTACTTTTGCATGGTATGCAATATGATAAAATCCACTTTTCCAATGGTCTGTAAAATATCTGGTACCCTCTGGTGCTATGCCTAATACAGCTTGATCATTGCTATTAAAAAACTCTACTACTTGCTTTACGAGCTTTTGAGGGGATGACCTATCTACGGGAATTCCACCAATCTTTTTGAGAAACCAACCAAACGGGCCTTTCATTAGACTATCTTTTCCGAGCCAGTTTCCCCTTACTCTTAGTACAAAACTGCATAAGATTCCTATAAGACCATCCCAATTAGAAGTATGAGAAGCGAAGATAGCTACATATTTAGGAAAAGGGGGAGGAGGTCCCTGAACCTTCCAACCTAATAACCATAATATAAATCGGGCTCCTAAACTTATTATGATATTTACTTTTCCTGTCCTTGCCTTAATCATTTTGACTTATTTTCCTATTTTATATAGTTTCATATCTAACAGTTTTATTATAAACATTTTTATCTGTTAGTGAAAAATTATTTTAAGGGAGAGTGGCTAAAAAAAGAAGTAACTGATTCAGTTGAATATATTACCTGAATAAATAAGAAGATACCCTAAAAGTAAGAACTTTGGGAATAGTATTTGCTTGAATGAAATTATCTTGAGAAGAATCTAATTAGCTTACAAATAAATTCCCAGAATTTTTCTTTTTTCAGCTCAACCACAACATATCCAGAGTCGCATTCGCTGAACGAACTTACACAAGATTCATTAACTCTCGAAATTACCCAATAATACCTTTTTTCTACATAGTTTTGGGTTTCACAAGGGAGGAGGTACCCATTAGAGCATCCACACTTAGAAACTGTTGGAGAATTTTCGGAGATGATTTGCTCCACATTTATATTGTCTTCCCAATAGGGAGAAGTTATCCAATTGGAAATAGGGACCGCAGAGATTGAATTGTTTTCAGTGCTCATAAATACCATATACTCTACCGCGTCTGGAGATGTCTCCCATGTAATTACTATTTTGTCAGAATGTTCTCCGTCAGATGCGGAGACTTTCTTAGGTGGAGTAGGTGGAGTACATAAAACCTCTATTGACACTGATTCCTTATCATATCCATTTTCTGGGTCTTTAATCTCGAAATCAAAATTGTAAGTTCCTATTATATCGGGGATGAAAGATATTTTAAGTTGGTGAGGGTTTTCAATATTCACATTACTGTTGTGAGGTTTATTAATGAGTTTCCATTCGTATGCACATTTCGGTAGATCGTCATCTGGGTCTTGCGAGCCAGAAGCGTCGAGTGTAACCATTTGCCCTATGAATACTTGCTGGGAAGAAGTTACTTTTGCTACTGGTGGTTGGTTTATGCATGTGATAGTGAATTGGGCAGAATTAGAAATGTTAGCAGAATCTTTAACAGTTAGCGTGCCTTGATAAAACCCTTTTTTATCTATGGTAATTACCGCTGTTGGTTTAGCAGAGTCAGAGATAGTGGCTATGCTCCCATCTGGTTTGGATGACAATGTCCATGTGAAGGTGAGAGGATCTCCATCAGGATCGTAGCTTTCAGCTCCATTTAAGGTAATTACATCACCTACCTTTGCTGTGACATCGGAAGAGGATATTAGTGCAATAGGAGGGGAGTTGTTGGTGCTTACCTTAGCAACTGCGGGTTTACTATAAAGTCTCCCATCTGAAACTATAAGTTGGATCTCATATAAGCCTTCTTTATCTGGAGTAAAGTATGGATTTGGAGTATCATTTTCTTGTAATTCTACATTACTCCCTTCGGGTTTCTCCGAAAGTGACCATATATATATTAGCTCGTCATTGTTGGGATCGTAACTTTTGCTTCCGTCTAAATAACAAGGAAGTCCCACCGTACCACTCAAATCCTGGTTTACTACTGCTACTGGCGGTTCATTGCCTGTGGATACAAACACTCGTTCTATTTCTGAGAAAACTTTACCGTCGTTTACTTGGAGAGCTACTTGGTATGAACCTGCTTGATCTATGTAAATAATTGTTTTTGAGTCAGTTAAAGAAGACAAAGAGGTCATACTATTTGGCGGTTTTGAGACCAGTTGCCATCTATATGATAGGGAATCTCCATCTGGGTCATAACTGCCATTTCCATCAATTGTGACTTGTTCTCCTACTTCTACAAGTATTGGAGCCGAAATTCTGGCTACTGGGGGTAAATTTGGTGTTCGCAAGTTTATCTCAGTGGGTGTGGAATTAAGCTCACCATCGTTAACAGTAAGCCTTATTGAATAGTATCCCGGGTAATCAGGAGTAAATGAAACAGAAGTAGCATTTGGATTGCTTATTTCTGCTCTACTCTGCCTTGGCTTTTCTGTAATTCTCCAGTTAAATTGTATGTTATCATTGTCAGGATCAAAGCTATTAGAGCCGTTTAATATGCAAGGTTGGTTTAGCTCAAATGTAGCTGGGGCCATTATTTGAGCTATAGGGGCTCTGTTTACAGGTGAAAACTGGATGCTCGAAGAGGTGCTCCAATCTGTTCCATCGAACACTTTAAGTTCTATAGTGTAAATACCCTTTTTGTCCGGAATTATTTGAGTCTCTGGTCCTGATAAATTGCTTAATTGTGAGTTACTTTCTGGGGGCTTAGATGTTAATTTCCATTGTTGTGATATAACTGGATCTCCATCGGAGTCAAAGCTTTCTTCAGAAGTAATTACTACAGTTTTTCCAATATGTATTGGAGAAGTTAAAATTTTGAGGATGGCATTGGGAATTCGATTTATTATCTTGATATTAGTGTAACACTTGGATTTCTCTCCCCAGTTATCGGAAACTTCTAATTCTAATTTGTAAAGGCCTTTTTTATCTCCGATAAACAGAGCATTTTCACTGTAGTTAAGTAGTTGGGGGCTACTCCCCTCTGGTTTTTCTGCGATAGACCATACATAGTAAATATTGTCATTTTCTCTATCTTCTGCTTCTTTACAGGTGATAACTAAAGGTGTTCCTACATAACAAGTGTGCTCCTCTGGTAAATTACACAGAGGAGAGGAGTTAGTCGCATAAATGGATACCATCTTTGAGTCAGTTCCCCCATAACCGTCTTCTGCGGTTAGTTTAACTTTGTAAGTTCCGGGTACATCTGTTCTAAGTAATGAAATTTTTTTCTCAATCAAATATAATTCTGCACTGCTTTGAGCGGGTTTCAAAGTAAGTTCCCAATTGAAGATCAATTCATCATTGTCAGGGTCGGATGTTAAAGAACCGTCGATAGTAATCTCATCACCGTGCGAGATTTCCGTTTCATTTGCGTTTATTACGACATTTGGATTCCTATTAATACAGTTTACAGTTATAATTTCGTCCCTTTGTTCGTAAGTGTCACTAATATTCAGGAGTAGTTTATAAATACCTCTTTTATCGGCAACAAATGATACTGAATCAGTGTAAGAACTTGGAAGGGATATTCCACTACCCTCTGGTATCTCTTGTAGCAACCACCTGAAAGATATAGGGTCGTTGTCAGGGTCGTAAATGTTTTTTAAGCGGATCGATACATTTTGGTTTAGGTACACACGAGTAGGGTATTCCAATGTGAATTGGGGTAGGTTATTAACCGCTTCTACATTCCACTTTGTGCTTATATTATCGTATCCATCAGAGATGTATAGGGTAACTTCATATAAGCCTAAGAGGTCTGGAGTAAAAGATATGGACGAATCGAATATATATTGAAGAGTTGTCTTACTTCCATTTGGTTTAGATGTCAATCTCCATAAAAATTCTAAGGGATCTCCGTCAAGGTCTTGTGTTCCCGAAGCATCGAGAATTACTATGTTTTTAGGATGTACTTTGTTTAATCCACTTATATTTGGAAGTGGAGGGCGATTGACTACATTTACAGTAATGTAGATTGGGTCACTACTCAGCAATCCATCAGATACTTTAAATTCGATGATATACTCCCCTGGAACATCTGGAATGAGTAAAGGTGTAGCGGTATTAGAATCTTTAATATATGCCAGACTATGAAAAGGTCTTGATATAAGTTGCCACCTAAATATTAAATTATCTCCATCCTCATCATAAGATCCTGTACCGTCGAGTAGAAGGGTATTGGGCCTATATATCTCATAATTGGATTGAGGAACTATAGCAAATGGACGATGATTGTTTTCTTGGTTTCTTCGAAGTTCTACATACAGAGTTCCTGATGCTCCTGATGTCGAGAATAGTATATTCAAAGTAGGAAAAACTTTCTTATCAACCCAGTAATATTGTTCCGGGAGAGGACTACCATTAAACTCAATAACTCTTACAATAGCACTGTTCTCGTTTATCTCCTCTAAGAAGTTTAATTTAATATATACCCAGGGAGCCTCACTATTTTTTCGAAAAGCAATACCATATAGTGGAGAATTATCTACTTTAAACCAGTTGCACTGTACTTTTTCTATCTGTTCTATATCACCTGTGGATAAGTAAATGGTGTCCGGGTTTCTTTCCGTGTCTTGGTCATCATTAGTTACAAACAGATACTGTATTTTGCCATTTCTCTGTGATTTAATTAACTTTAAAAGGTCGTGTTTGTATCTTTTACAAATACTTGGTAAATATATGTTTTTTTCGAGGATGTTAAATGTGTCGAGAGAAGCTTCTTGGAGAGTATACTTATCTGGTGTTTCCAAGATCCAAAATCCCGAACATATCCTATTATCAGTGCCCAGGTGTAGGGTATGAACAAGCTGGTTAGTGGGTTGATTGATATGATTTATCTCAGAATTGAAAAGTGTATAAGTTAAAGTCTTTCCGGAAATATTCTCTTGAAGATAAATTGCCCCCGGCTTAACAAGTATTACATTTACAAGGGGGTCGTTCTTTTTTATCATGTAACATACGGGAAAAGCCTTGCCTGTGTTTGGGACGGAGAATGTTTCCGTGAACTCTTCGTATTTGTATGGGAAAAATTCATGGACCTCAAATGTTGAATTATAGTTGATTAAGAAACCTATATTTGGCGATACAATTAGTGTTGTCTCACCTCTTTTATTCGTATATTCGATGTTAACTGTAATAAATACTTCTTTTTCCCCAGTAGTAAAGAATTCATGAGAAGGTATTATTTTAAATGTTTTACATAGAGGAGTGGATTTTTGAATATCTGTAGTTTTTGACTGTGAAATTGTAGATAACTCTTGGATAGAGAATAGTGGTGTTATATCCTCTTCACTTCTTGCTTTAACCTGAATATTAACATTGTAATTTAAATGGCTTATGTTGCTTGATATTGATAGGTGTAGGTGCTCACCTGTATTGATTACTGGATAGTATGGATCTATCGTAAACTGAAGAGGTATTGGAGAAGTATTTCCTTCAATATAGTAGAAGTCTTCTGTTTCAATATTTACTGAAGTGGGTATAATAATTATTTGACTATCGGTATTAATAAGGTCTGAAATCTCAGAGTAAGAGATAGTCCAATCGGATTGGATAGATTCAGTATTCCATAACCTAAGGGGTAGAAAGAATTCAGTGTCGGAATTGTTCTCGCTTTTTCGGTATTTGATCCCAGATAAGCTTCTTTCGAGAGTTGATGAATTCTGGTTAACTAAAGCAAATGGCACTTCTATACTTTCAAAGGGAGGGAGTTCTCTAATGTACTTTAAAGCAGGCTCAAATTTCTTGTTTACGGAGAGATTCGGATAAATTATAAGGTCAAGAAGTCTATCTTTATTATTGTTTCTGATTATCAAGTTGTGGTTGTAATATGTTTTTAAACTGGTATCAATGTATGCTGGGAATACCTCAAATTCGGGTGTAAGTCCACCATTATCAGAATTTATATTTTTTATGTCTTTGAAATTTAAGTTCTCACTGGTTTTTAGGAATGAAATAATTTGGGTAACAGGAATTCTCTCGAGATAAATTTGAGTGGTTTCCTCTCTGATTTTTCTGTCTATGGGAGAAAATGCATAGGGCTTATACCCATGAGATAAACAGCTTATAGAGGTTATGTTTCCCATTTCACTTTCTATTATCACTTCTCCATTAGAATCTACCCAATAACTAAGCATTTCATTGTTCTCGTTTAGGACAGTTATTAGCCCCTGTCTTATAGGTTCATTGGTGGTTTTGTCAAGCACTTTTATATGAATTTTGGCATTGTATTCCTCATAGATTCTTATGGGTATATTAATATCTCCTATTTGAGGTGAGCTTAGTAGTAAGTGATATTCCTGGAGAAAGGAATTATTACCTTGTTCTCTTAAGGTCTGTAGGGATATGAAGAAAGACTCGCCAGCTTTTATATTTGGAATAGATTCTCCAGTGATCAAGGAAATTTGCTCACTCTGGGGAAGTATAGATAAATTTATACTGCCTGTATCTATCCCACCTGAGTTTTTTACCTCTATGGTAGTTATTTGTGGTTTGTCTATCGAAGCGACAATGTCTATTGGAGAAGGAGATATTTCTAACTTGGGATAGGGGGTAGAGGGTATGAATGTGCACCAGAGTGGAGTTTGGCTTCCTTTTTCAGAGTAGAAGAAAATTTCGGCAGAGGTAATGTCTTCTAAAAGTGTATTTGGATAAATTGTTAATATACCTTTTTCTATAGAGTTTCCAGGTATGGTCGTAGGAAGTTGGTAATCTAAATCCCATTCATTAGGGAGTCCTGAGTAATAGATAGAAAAGTTTTTTTCTTCTTCATCTCCAAGGTTAATCATGTCAATAGATATTTTTATAGATTTTCCGGAGGTATACGGTATAGTTAATTGAGAGGGGGAGACTCCTATCCCACTTAAATTTGACTGAGCTTTACAATAGTAAAATATCTCTGGGGGACTCTTTGCTTCTAATGTATAAATACCACCTTCGGTAGAAAATGGCGTGTATATATATGTGTATTCTCCATTATTATCTGTTTGGATTGTTTTTGTGACCTTTCTCAGTCTGTGAGAGAACATTATATCAACTTGTTTATAAGGATAGGGCTTTTCTGAGTTAGGATAGTATGTAAAAACTTGAAATCTTATTGGAGAGCCCACTGAACCAGTTATTGGGGTGGAAGTTATTTTGATATCGTACTCTCTTTGGGTTACTTGGACAGTGCCTAAGATGCCGAGATTATTTTCTTCTGTAAGTTCATAAAAATTCTTCTGTGCATTAATTTTAGATAATAAGTAGAAAGTTCCTATAAGATGAGAAGGGATATGAATGAGAGACTTCACATCAAAAGTTTCTTCTGGTTGAATAATTCCGTTCCTGTATTCACACGAAATGAGAGTATCGGATTCATCAAATTTATTGTCGGTGGAAATATAAACGCGGTCATACCACCCAGCGTTTAAGATGCTATTTCCTAAGTTTTTTGTGGTGTATGAAATCTCAACTAATCCCCCGTTGTATACTCTTTCCGGGTATATTTTCCCATTTGAAAAAGCGAGGTCAGGTAGTGGCCCCAAATTGAAAACTACCGTTGCGGTCGAAGTGTTGATTTGTCCTTCTAAAATCCTATATAGTCCGTATCCAGTTAGTTCTTTAGTGGAAGATATTTCCTCTCCCGCCTTGATAATTAACGAAAAACTCGTGCCTGAAGGTGGAATTGTCACCCATGCAAAACCAAGCTCTCCTGTAGATCCAGGTTGGGGTGTTATTGGAGGCAAATAAGATCCTTCCTCCACTCTCAAATAAGACCAGCTTTGTGGGAGAAAAATCTTTGCTCCAAGTGCGGTAATACCAAGTGTGGGTGGGTAAGTAATTGTTACAATTACTTCTATTTCTTTCTCAGGGATATATTCTGGTTCTCCATTAGTAGATAAATTGAATGTTACCGTTTCATTTACTTCTTCTCCCTCGGTCTCTTCTCCTTCCGTGGGAATTTCACCCTCCATTATTGGACAGTTGAATGTAAATTGAATAGGAGGAGTTTCTTCAGGGGTTTCCGTAGTACCATAAATCCCAGTACTTGTTATTACATTTTCACTATCCAGTGAGGAATTTACTGTTAGACGGTATGTAAAGGAAGTGGGCATTTGAGGGGGAAATATCCATGCGAAGTCTAATTGTCCTTCAGTGTTGAAGGGAGGTTGTATATGTGGCGGATTCCCACCTACTATCCCATAATAGGATGTTCCAGTAGGTATAGTTTCCCTTAGTCCAAGACTAAGTAAGGGAGACTCTCCCGTGTAATTAATCTCCACAATTACATCTATATAACTTTGAGCTCTACAATCACTCAAAGGGGTAATCGAGTGCTCTATTTTTAAAGGTATATCTTCTGCTTCAGTGAAACTTACTACGGTGGTTAAAAATATTAATAGTGAATAAAAGGTAAATCTCATGTTGAATCCCTAAAATAATTATTTTAAAATTTTACGATGCCTGATTATATTTTAACATAATTTGGAAAACTCCGCACAAAAAACAATAAATCAGGGCTGAAAACCCTGATTTATTGTTTTTAGGAAGATTTCTTTGTATTTAATTTAATTTTCTATTATTGGCAGGATTTCCCTACCTTTACCTTGTGCTATTAGGGATACATAATTTTCAAGCTCTTTGAGGGTATTTCTGTCTCTGAGGTCTATTACTTTTTTTTGCTCTGCTGACATATACGATGCTTGACATAATTTTGTGATTTCAAGACCATATTCAAAGTTTAGGAATCCATCTTTCCCTTTTTTGAAAGAGTTTACCGCATCAGTGAGTTCATCTACATATCCATATAAGTCAGCTTCATTGGGTTCCACAATTAGAAGCCCTCTGGTGGCTGTAGATTTTTCAAGAGCTGACTCAGCGTCTGCAATTGCTTCTGCCGCAGTATCTCCAATAAATACCTGCAGGGATGATAGCAGTGAATTAAATTCAAAAGCATAGCCGGGACCTAAACCATCCATCATTAGTCTTAATCCTTGTTTGTCATACATCCATGAGTTGGTAAACTGGCCTTTTACTATTTGTCCGGTTTTGGGGTTTTGGAAGGTGATTATCCCTGTGGCAAAGTCTTCAGCAGGTGTTTTTGAGTAATCTACGCCTGTTCTATTAAAAAGATCTTTTCTCCATCTTGGCAAACCCCATTTCAAAAGTCCTACTTCTGCTGAGACTGTTATGGGTTTTAAGTATGTTACTGGTTTACCGTGTGGTGTCAATATATACCAACAACAAGCTATACTATGACAACCCATATCGCACAATACTCCACCTCCTTGCCGTGTTGGATCCCAGAACCAACCCTCATGTGGACCTGAGTGTTCTTCAGAGGAACGAGCGAGGGCAATAGGTCCCATTTTTTCTTCAACAGTTCTAAGTTGTTCTTTCTGCGCCTTTATTGCTTTCATATGTAATTGGTTTTCAAAATAGGCATTTGGCAAACCTGTTGAGCGTGCAATTTTTACCAGTTCTATAGCTTCTTTTACTGTTCTACCGAGTGGTTTTTCGCAAATGATTCCTTTAAGCTCCGCACCCTCTTTAACTGCCTCTGCTATTTTATTCATTATTTCTAATCTTGCATAATTAGGAGCAAAAATGGCTACTGCATCTACATTTTTGCATAGTTCTTTTACACTTCTGTAAACTTTACATTCGCCGACGCCTAATTTTTTTGCTAAATAAGAGAGCTCCTGAGAGCCTTTTAGCGCATATACCCCTGCTAATTCGGCTCCTCTTACACCTTGTAGTGCTTTTGCTTGAAACCGGGCGATAAAGCCTGCGCCCACGAAACCTAATTTAAAGTTGCTCATTACTCTGCCTCCTATTAGTTATTAGTCATTTATTTTAGTTGGTAAGTTATAGTAAAACATAAATTTGGGTAAAAATCAAATGATGAGTGAATTTTGATTAGTATGTAATTATTCTTTGTTAGATAGTGAAATGTTTGACATCAAACACTAATTTCTGATAAAATTTTTATAATGAATATGACTTCAAAGTGAACAACATAAATGTGGAGGTGAAGAGTTATGGCAAATATTAGTGCAGAAGAATTGGCTAAGAAGATTAAAGAAGTAATAGCAAATAGATTGAATAGGTCTATAGAAGAGATTACAGATGAGGCACGGTTCATAGAGGACTTGGGAGCTGATTCTCTTGACTTAACAGAGCTTCTAATGACTCTTGAAGAAGAATTTAATATTCAACTTGATGATGATGCGAACCAAATTGTAACTGTCGGAGATGCTATAAAGTATATCTCTGCCCGGGTGATAAACTAACTTTAGTGTATTATTTCTTAACTTTCTATAATTAATTTAATTAGATTTAGTATTTTATCGTTAGCCCAATGAAAGGATAACTTCCCTGTAGTCTAATCCTAATACCTGAATGCTTTTCTCACGGGATTTGATTGCTTCATTAAACACTTCATCTGCTACGGATTCTTCATTGTAAAGCCCCGCTAAAGACGAAATGTACAATATGTGTGCTAAGTTTTTTGCGTTAAAAGGGGCTTTTTGTGGTTCTAAATAATGGCATAGTGCTTGAACTATTATATCTGGGAAATTCCACTTGCTCGCTAAAAGGGATGCTGTAAATGCATGATTTAGTGAGAAGTAGTCGAGTTCCTTTTTTAGTCTTACCTCTGGTAAAGATTCTCTCATAATTTTCTTATATTCTTCTGGGCCTGCCATGTATAAGACTACCGCACCTATTTGATGGATTAAAGCAGTGGTATATGCTAAATAGGGGTTAACTTTACCAGAGTTTTGTGCAAGTTTTTGGGCAACTTTTGCACATAGTTTTGATCGCCCACTAATTGGAAGTCCGGGAAACTCAGTTTTTTGGTCCTGAAACTCCTTGATTTGCTGTAAAATTAGTTGAACCCCACTAATGCCCAATAATGCTAACGCAGTCCATATATTTCCTATCCTTTTTTCAGTGCCTGTGAGAGATGTGTTTGCCCACCTTAGAAGAGCGGTTGCTAATGAAGGTTCATCTGCGAAAATCAATATTACATCATCCAAACTGGTGTTAGGCTCTTCTATTACCATCCCCAATGCCAGTTCGACAGTAGGCGCAAATGGTAAGTATTCTAATCTATCTATCAAAGGTTCAACATCTTTCTTTTCTCTTTCAATTGACTCCTCCGGAAAAGTAACAACGGAAGGTTTCTTGCTATGAAGTGTGAATGAAGGTTCTTCTTTACTCTCTTTTATCTTAGCGGTCTCTTCTTTTTCTATTTGTTTAGTAGTAGTTTGCAGGCTATCTGGAACATAGACCTGAGGGCGAGATAATGAGGGACCAGAACCGCTGTAATATTTTTCTATTGCTTCCTCGATATCGTCTAATTTTGCTAACATAGGTTGTATTGAGAAACCGGTAAGTTGAGAGATTAGATTTTGGGTCTCTGTGTCTACAGGAATAGCCATCGCTAAAGTAAGTTTTTTGAGCAGACGGGATACTGGAAATATAAATCTATCTTGGCAAATTTTTTTTGGTATAAGTTCTAAGAGATCTCTATCGGGGAGGAGTCTTTTTAAATCTATTTGGGGAATAGAAGTCTTTTTTATCACTATTTCGTATAATATTTGTGAGGATAATTTCTTGTTTTGATACAATGTACGGAGAATAGAACTACCATCTTTTCTTTGGACTTTTAGTGCTTCCTCTAATTCATAAGAAGTTATGATATTGTTTTCAACGAGCCATTTGCCTATTTGAGGTACATCAGAAGGAAGTGTATGTTGCGGAAAACTTGATAGTTGGGTTTCGGTTATTTTTCCTCCGCTTTCTCTGATGACAGTGAGAGACTCATTAGCATTTGAGTCTTGATACCTTACAATATTCGAGCATTTTACACATCTAAAAGACTTACCTTTGGCAGTTATAGGAACACGAAGCTTTTGACCACACTTGGTGCATACCACTATATCGTAACTTATTTCACTCACCTTTTAACTTCCCGGTAGTTCTTTTAAAATTACGCTCTTATAATATTATTGCTCTAAAATTTATATAAATTCAAGAAAAATTTTAAAAAAATGACCTTATTTCTAATATAATAAAATATAGAAAGTCTGTTTACGCACTAATGTAAACAGTTAACAGTGTTCTGAGGTCGCATATATGCTTCTAAAAGATTTAGATTTGAAATTCAAAAAGGTTAATGACTTATATTTTAGGCACGATTTTAGCACTGCTTATGAGGTTATAAATACATTTCCCGCTGAGTTAGATAATTTTTTAGATGTATTGTTACTAAAAGCAGAACTCGCTTTGGCTCTGAAAGTATATGATGAGGTTGAAAATTATGTTCTGACAATAGAAAAACTTATATATGATTTGGAGGGGAGAGTCGAGTTTTTTAATATGTGTTATGACGATGAGGAGCGAGAACTGCTTAGAGACCTGACTGAAAGTTATAAGAGAAGATTTGGAATACTTAAAACTAGCTTAGAAAGGGAGAAAGGGGAAGCAGAAAAAGACTTTTACTTGGCACAAAAGGTGGAAGAACTTGAAGCCAAGCTTCTTCAAATGCAAGTTAAGACTGAAGAAGCTGAATTGGCAAAACAAGCGTTACTGGTTGAGATAGAAAGACTCCGAGAGGAAGAAAAAAGAAAAGCAGAAGAGTTGGAGAGGGCTCAGAATGAGTTAAGTTATCTTAAGGCTTCGTTAGAGGAGAAAGAACAAGAAATAAGACTCGCCGCTCTTGAGAGAGAGAAAAGGGAACAAACAATTGCTAAGATGGAGTCAGAAATCCTATTGCTCCAAGATAAAGCCAATCAGGCAGCAATATCGCACGAATCGTTAATGAAAGAATTAGAAGAATTACAAACCCTGAGTAGAAGTAAAGAAGAGGCTTTACAAAAGGCAACCCTTCAATTGCAACAGTTGCAAAAAACCTTAGAGTTGCGGGAAAAAGAAATAAGAACTTTGGAACATGAGAAGGAGGAGAAACAAAGAGAAGTAAATCAGTTACAGAATGAGTTAGGCAAGTTACAAGAGCAAGCCCGGGAAGCAGAAAAGTCTCAAGCTTACTTGAAGCGACAAATAGATGAATTAAGACAACAAGAAGAAGTAAAAAGCAAAGAATTAGAATCTACCAGAAACGCACTTTCGCTTCTTAAAAGGCAGTTGGAAGAGAAAGAATCTCTTATTAGAGATTTAGAGGAACAGTCAAGGCTGAATAAGGAGGAGGTTGATCGGTTAAAAAAAGAAATGGCTTCAATTCAGTCGCAGGCTGTTCAAGCTACTGAGGCAGAGCAAAATTTACGAAAAGAGATTGAAGGTTTAAGGCAAGCCACAATCCAGAAAGAATCGGCTCTTGAGGTAACTCGCTCTGAATTGGATAAAGTTCAAAGAATGCTTGCTGAAAGAGAGGCTTTGTTGCAAAACGCGGAAAAGCGAAGCCAGATGACCTCCGAAACTTTACAGCAAATTCAACAGGAATTACTTCACCTGCAGGCTCAAGCTGAGCATTACACAAGAGCGGAATCCTTAATGGTTCAAGAGTTAGAGCAACTTAAATTAGGTGAAAAAGAAAAAAGTAAGCAGCTCCTTGAGGCACAAAATAAAGTAAGAGAGCTTCAGGAACAATTAGCTGCAAGTGAAAAGGCAATTAGAGAATCCCAGAGAACTCAAGAGGAATATAAAAAACACATTCAAAAACTTCAGGAAGAGTTAAGCGCTGTTAGAGCAGAAGCTCAGGCAGCTACTTCATCAGAAAGCAAAATTGTTGAAGAGTTGAATTCTTTTAGAGCAAGATTGCAATCAAAGGAGAAGGAGTTTGCTGATCTTCAAGAAAAGATTAGTGAATTGACATCTACTCTATTAGAAAAAGAAGAGGCTATAAAGGAAGAAATAAAAAGGCGTGCTGAAAAAGAAGCATTGATAGAAAAACTTCAAGCTGAGTTAGTTTCTCTTCATTTACAGCGGAGTTCAACACAAACTCATCATGAACTACTTGAGCAAGAAATTCTTAATTTGAAATCTCGAGAGGAAGAAAAGAATGCCGAATTAATGGAAGCTAAAAAACAATTACAAGACTTACAGAACGCCCTGAATAATAGAGAAAAAGAGATACAGAGAATTAATGAAGAGAAGATTTCTAAAGAGAAGCAGATTCAAGAACTAATGGCTGAGATGGATGCCCTCCGTTCTCAGACTACGATGCTTCTTAGTTCAAGGCAAGCTTTGAGAGAAGAATTGGAGCAATTAAAGCAGAAGCAATTGCGTTCTATTTCCCAAACAGAAAAGCAAGTTCAAGATAAAGAAGAATCATCAAAAGAAAGTAAGTCTATATTTGATGAGATTCCTGAGGCCCTTGCTGTATCTGGAAGTGTTTCAATTCCAGTTAAAACTAAGAAAAGAGGTATACCTTTTATATATATTTTAGGATGTGTAGCAATATTGGTGATTTTTGTGATTGCGGGATACATGGTTTTTTCCGGGGGATCTAAAGTTAGTGAATCTACTACTTTAACTTCGAAAGAAACTATTCTTAGTACACCTCCTGAGTCTGTTACTCCACCACCTAAGCAAGAGAGAGATTCTAATATCCAAGGTGGTGGCTCCCAACAGCCAGTTGCGGACACAAAGAAAAGAATAGAATTTAGGGGTAATTTTTCTTTTGGAACTCTGTTTTATCTCTCAGGGGGTTCTTCTTCGGATTGGAAGAAATTGGGTGAAGCAAGGGGAAGTATAGAAGTGGAACGGGATTGGCAAGTTCAACTCAGGACAGACCCAGGACTTTTAACGAAGATTATTGTAAACGGTTTTGATATTCCGGAAGGTGTAGACACTCTTACTATTGAAGGTATACCAGAGGAGGAACACCTAAAATGGCTCGCTAATTTGAAGGTTAAGAACATTTTTCTTGATGTAGAATTGAAGGAATCTGTGTTTGAGTCGATCAAAGAGAAACTTAGTGGAGTTCAAGTAAGTTGTAAATCGCTAATCCCCGAAGTATTGGCGGAGCTTCCTCCTGGAGAGAGAGTCATAGTTTTCCCTGAAGATAGATCTCTTGGAAGGATATATGTTCGTGCTTGGGGATCGCCTATAAGCACTGAATGGAAACAATTTTCGAATGCTAAGGGCATTGTGAAGATACCAAAGGAAACAGAAGTAAAACTTCAGACAGAGATCGATACAGCTAAAGACCTTGGAGCTCTTAGGAGTCTCCAACCGAATGATCTTCAGGCTCTTGTAATGGTGGGATACGGAGTAAATGATGAAAAGATGGACGCTATATCGCACTTGACAGGACTGAAAAGTCTGCATTTGATTCAAACTTCAGTGACAGATGTAGGAATCTTAAAACTCGGAGGTCTAAGAAACCTAAGAGAAGTGAAATTATATACGATAAATATAACTGATAGGGGGTTTGAGATATTTAATTCTTTTACTCTATTAGAGGAACTTTGGATACAGCAAGCAAAAATAACTAATCATAGTTTGGGAATTATTCGTAATATGAGAAACTTAAGAAGATTACATTTGGCAGGCACAGGTATATCTGCAGAAGGATTGCTCCAACTAAGGTCCGCTTTACCCAATTGTGAAATAACTCCTCTATCAGGGTCTTAGAATTGAGGTTTCAGGGGGAAATTTTTTCTCTTTACTTCATTTGTGCCGAATTTAGGATTTTATCTAATACTCCATTTATAAAGCGGGGGCTCTCTTCAGTAGCGAAGAGATGGGCTATTTCCAGAGCTTCATTAATTGCAACTTTGGGATTCACCTTTTTTGAAATCAAACATTCATAAATAGCTATTTTCATTACTACTTTTTCGATATTTCCTACTCTTCTATAATCCCAGTTAGTAAGGTTATTTTTTATTGTGGACTCTATTTCGCCTTTGTGTTCTATGACACCCTTTATTATAAATTCTGCATACTTTCTTATGGATTTTTTAGCAGGGAAGTATTCCCAAAATGTTTTTATATCATCCTCACCCTCGAATTCTCGAAACTCCAAGCCAAAAAGGTATTGAAGAGCATATATTCGAGCTTTATGTCTTATCTCATAAGATTCAGCCATTTCAAATGATTTGTTTATATTAATAAGTGTTAAATTTGTTCTAAGAGTGATACCACTTCTAATGCAGCTAAAGCAGCGTGGGCTCCTTTATTTCCAGCTTTTGTCCCTGCTCTTTCGATAGCTTGTTCGATGTTGTCTGTGGTGAGTACGCCAAAAATTACAGGAACACCTGTAGATAATGTTACTTGACCTATGCCTTTTGCTGTTTCCCCCGCTATGTAGTCGAAATGTGGAGTTCCACCTCTAATAATGCAACCCAATGCTATAATAGCATCATATCTTTTTGATTGAGCTAACTTCTGAGCAACCAGAGGGATCTCAAATGATCCTGGAACCCAGACTATTGTAATGTCGTTCTCAGGTATGTCATGCCTTCTAAGTGTGTCTAAAGCCCCCTCGAGAAGTTTCTGAACTATGAATTCGTTAAAGCGAGAGGCCACAATTGCAAATTTTTTCCCTTTAGGAGTTAGGGCTCCTTCTATAATTGTTGGCATATTATAACTCCTTCTGTTTATTGTTATTTTCTTCAACACAATAGTTTGGCTCTTCTTCAGGTACCTGTAAGCATTCATATAAATCAATTGCTTGTTTGTAGTCTTCTTCTCTCACTAAAATTATCGCGTCACCTGTTACGGGTAAGATGGAATGTGGGAGACTATTCTCAATTATTGCATGTATCCCATTGGCTTTAAGTAAATCTACAATCATTTGTGCCTCTAAGTCCGAGCTACATTTCTTAAGTACTTTTAAATTGTGTGCTTGATCATTCCCCACAATATTTCTCCTTAAAGTAGATGTCCTAATTTTTCTTTCTTGGTTTGTAAATATTTTTCGTTGTATTGGTTGGGGGGTACAATTATAGGAACTCTCTCTACTACCTTTAGTCCATATCCTTCTAATCCTGCTCTCTTTATAGGGTTATTTGTCATAAGCCTCATCTCTCTTATTCCTAAATCAGCCAAAATTTGGGCACCTAATCCGTATTCTCGGGGATCGGGGTCAAATCCGAGATGTTTATTTGCCTCTACTGTGTCTAATCCTTGGTCTTGTAATGCATAAGCCTTGATCTTATTTATAAGGCCTATACCTCTTCCTTCTTGCCTCATATATACTATTACGCCTCTACCTTCTTCTTCTATCATTCTCATCGCTTCATGAAGTTGACCTCTACAATCGCATCTAAGGGAACCTAACACATCCCCAGTAAAACACTCAGAATGAACTCTTACGAGAACAGGTCCACCAGTAGACGGTTCTCCCTTTACGAGAGCTATATGTTGATAAGTATCTATAATACTTTCATACACGATAACCTTAAATTCACCGTATTCAGTAGGTAGTAGAGATTCCGCAACCCTTCTTACTAATTTTTCATTTGCTCTCCGGTATCTAATAATTTGTTCAATGGAGCAGATTTTTAGTCCGTGCTCTTGTGCAAATTTCTCTAAGTCGGGAAGACGCGCCATAGTACCATCATCTTTCATTATCTCACATATCACTGCTACGGGGATCATATTAGCCATTTTGAGTAAGTCTATGGACCCCTCTGTTTGACCTGCTCTGACGAGAACCCCACCTTCTTTGGCACACAAAGGAAATACATGTCCTGGTCTCACGAAGTCTTTTGCTGTGGCGTTAGGATCGGCTGCAAGTTTTATGGTGCGAGCACGGTCGTGAGCACTTATACCAGTTGTGATTCCGTGACTAGCGTCAAAAGAAACATGGAATGCTGTTGTGAATGGAGAGGTATTATCGGTAGTCATAGGCGGTAAGTCTAATTCTATAAGCCTCTCCTTAAGCATAGGTACACATATAAGCCCCCTGCCATATTTTGCCATAAAATTTATTGCCTCAGGGGTGACCTTTTCTCCCGCCATGACAAGGTCACCCTCGTTTTCTCTATCCTCATCATCAATGAGGATTATCATTTTCCCTTCCTGCAGATCCTTTATAATTTCTTCAAGCGAAGATAGCATAGTAATATTTACCTTTGTTATATCGTTGTAGTATTTTTAGATGAACCCATATTGACTCAGAAACTCTTTCGTGATACCCTTTGATGGTGCATAAGATGATAGTATCCTATCTACATATTTTCCGATTATATCTACTTCGAGGTTGACTTTTTGACCTACTCTTTTATACTTGAGATTGGTATTGCTAAATGTGGCGGGTATAATAGCCACTGAAAATAGGTTTTTCTCAATATCTACTATGGTTAAACTAATACCATCTATAGAAATTGAGCCTTTAGGAACAAGATATTTTGAGAATTCTTCAGGGAAGCTAAACCACCATGTAGAAAAAGTTCCATCGTGTATTATTTTTTCTACTTTTCCAACACAGTCTACATGTCCCAAAACAATATGTCCATTGAGTCTATCACCAATTCGGATAGCCCTTTCTAAATTTACTTTGTCTCCATTACTTAATTCAGAGAAAGTCGTTTTCTTGATAGTTTCAGGGGATATATTCACTAAAAAACTGCTTTCTTTAACTTGTACCACTGTAAGACAAGCTCCGTTTACAGACACACTTTCTCCACTTTTTATATTTAAGAAATCTTTGGACGCGGAGATTTCTATCTCATGTGCACGATGACTTAAAATGGTTCCTACTTCTTCTATGATTCCTGTGAACACTTAAATAACCCTTTTTATTCTGGGTATCCTATTATTACAATGTCTCTTCCAGAGTTTATGATATTTTCGATTCTTAAATTAATTCCATCGGCTACTGTTTCAGCTAATCCGTTGCCCTCTATTGGAGTAGGCGCATCTTTCCCGCCTACTATAGTGGGTGCTATGAATACAAAAACTTTATCTATGAGTCCTTCGGAAAATGCTGAGGAAAATGTTTCTCCTCCACCTTCAATTAGTACAGATGTTATGTTCTCTTTCCCCAATTCCTCCATTAACTTTCCAAGAGGAATTTTTCCCTCGACCGGAGGTATAACTATCACTCTATCAGCACTTTTATATCTTCTATCACTGAAAGGAGTAGCAATCCAAGTTTCTGCCCCTTCTTTAAATTTGAAAATGTTTAAGTTCTCTGGTAGACCGGATTTCTTATCTAAAACTACTCTAATTTTAGTTCTATTAGAAGTTTTTTCTACAAGACGAGGAGTTAAATAGGGATTGTCAATAATTGCAGTATTTCCTCCTATTAAGATTGAATCTACATCATTCCTTATTTTATGAACCAATCGTAAAGATTCTATAGAGGTTAAATATTTGGAATTTTTGCTCTTAGTGGCTATTTTACCATCGATAGACATAGCCCATTTGGCAATAACGAAAGGCATTTTGGTAGTAATGTATTTTATGAAAACTTCATTTTGTTTTTTTGCTTCATGTTCTAAGACCCCGACAGTTACTTTAATCCCCTGATTTCTTAGCTCTGATATACCTTTTCCAGATACAAGAGGATTAGGGTCTTGCATTGCAATAACTACTTCGGATGGTTTTGCTTCGATTATTTTGGGAACACACGGTGGTGTTTTTCCATAGTGAATACATGGCTCTAAAGAGATGTAGATTATAGTGCCTTCCGGACTCTCTGTTAGAGTATTCAATGCATTAATCTCAGCGTGGGGTTTTCCTGCTTCTTCATGATATCCCTCGCCGATTATTTTGCCATTTTTTACAATAACACAGCCTACCATTGGATTCGGAGATGTTTTTCCTCTACCTAATTCTGCTAACTCTATTGCTCTTCGCATGAAGTAAATATGTCGCTGGTATTCCAAATTCATTGTGTAAAATTCATTTATTAGTTGAGTATTAAAATAAAAGCCCTGATAGTTTTGAACCTATCAGGGCTTTAAGGGAAATGCCGCAAGATGGCCGCTGCAAAGAAACCATCTTGGCTATCAGAATTCATTTTCTATCCAACCGTTCTTCCATCCGGACTTTCACCGTCGGCTTCGGAATCTCACCGAATCAACATTTCTGCTCGCGGGCTTTCACCGCCGGTCGGGGATTTCACCCTGCCCTGAAGGTTGGTTTGATTTTGTGAAAATATAATATCAGAATATTGGTGGAAAGTCAAGTAAAATTTGCTCTATTTGCTGAGATTTTAAATTTGTTTTTTCTAACCTTGATTATAAAAATATTAATAAAAATATAAAAACATAAAAAAATACATAAAACATTAATAAACTATGAAAAAAATACTTATAAATAAAAATATAAACAAATAACTAAAATAATAGATAAAATGATAAATGCTCAAAAATAGAATAGTATTGGGTGAAGAGGAGAACAAGTTTTTTGAAGGATTTCTTAGATTACCCTGTCAATACATTACCGGGATCAATTCTATCTTAGGGACCAAGTCTGAATTTTACTACCCTGTAATTAGGAAACAATATTAAGGTAAGATTTAATGTAAAAACGTTCCCGGAGGGACTCGAACCCCCAGCCTCTTGGTCCGTAGCCAAGCGCTCTAATCCAATTGAGCTACGGGAACATATCAATTGTCTCTACAATAAGAATAATAACAAACTTAATTTAGAAAATTCAAACTATGTTTTTAAAATGAATAGAATTTTGTTAAACCTCTATGTTTAATTTAGTTTTGAAAGGATGAAAATTACAGTGATATCATAATAATGTTATTAGGATTTGAGCGATTTATAATAACCGTGTAGAGATAGGAGTGGATTGATATGGTTACTAAAGAAAGAGTGGAAAAACTTTTGAAAGAGATTCAACATCATCTATTTAACGAGTTGCTTCCTTTCTGGGAAACTCACGGTGTAGATGAGGAATGTGGAGGTTTTTTAACCTATTTTGATAGAAATGGAAAACCAACTGGTCAAACTGAAAAAACCCTTGTCTGTCAGACTCGGATGATCTTTACCTACTCTTCTTGTCATCGGTCTAATTTGGGGGATGGGAAATATCTAAAGATTGCTCAGCAGGGTTTTGATTTTCTAAAAAAATATTTTTGGGATGAGGAACATAAAGGATGGTATTGGATTACAAAAAGAGATGGGGAACCCATTGATGCAAGCAAAATAATGTATGGTCAGTCGTTTGCTATATATTCTTTAAGTGAGTATGCGATGGCATCAGGTGATAGAGAAGCTTTGGATTTTGCAGAAGAAACATGGAGAACAATTAAATACCAAGCGGTAGACATTGCCCATGGCGGATTTGGGGAATTTTTTGAGCGGGATTGGAAACCTAAACCTCCGGGTGTATACGGCGGGGATAGAAAATCCTTCGATGTGCACATGCATTTGATGGAGGCTTTTACTAATCTTTATGAGGCTACAGGTTCCATAAAACATAAACAAGATACTCTAAATGTTATAAAGCTGATTTTTGATCGCATGGTCCACCCTGAATACGGTACTGGTATCGCACAGTTTAGCTTTGATTGGAAGCCTCTCAGAGCTATTATATTCAAGAATGTATGGGGTTCTGACAGGAATGTGGAGGATCCCGAGGGAAGGCCTTTGAACAATACAAGTTTCGGACACAATGTTGAATTTTGCTGGTTGCTCAAACATGCTTTGGATATTCTTGGAGAAGATGTTGAACCTTATAAAGAAAAAATGAAAAAGATGTATGATCATTGCTTAAAATATGGTATTGATTGGAACAAAGGGGGAGTTTTCTGTGAAGGTCCTCATGATGGTCCCGCTCGAGAACGCAATAAGGAATTCTGGCAACAGGCAGAAACCATGGTGGGTATGTTAGATGCATACTTGCTCTTAGGTGATGAGAAATATTTTGATGCCTACGAAAATGTGCATCGTTTTGTCATGGACTATATGATCAACCATGCTGTTGGTGAATGGTTTCCATTATTGGATGAAAATAATAATGTGCTTTGGGATTATATGGCACATGCCTGGAAAATCAATTATCATACAGTCAGAGCCACAAGAGAGTGTGAACGGAGACTAACAAAAATACTCTCTCTATTAGGGTAGAAAATTGATGAATTAAATAACTTATTTTATGTAATTTGATTTTTAGAATAGAGATAGATTGGTATGTCTCATCTATATTGGGAAATGGGGAGGTGGAACATTTAAAAAGTTATCGTTTGCATTCAGATAACTCTTGCTCTCCTTTGTACAGGAGAGAGTGTGTGTTTCCCTATGCCTCATGGTTACTATATAATATTTTTTGAGTCATCGTTATATCACGGATTGAAAGTTCTATAAAAGAAGATTTTACAGTTATTATTATTTCGATTGTCCAATGGCTGACATAGTTTTAATTTCTGCCCAGCAGAACTTAGATACAATAGGTTTAAAGTATGTGCATCAGTACCTATTAGAAAGTGGAAAAATTGATACTATCCTATTATACATACCGATTTTTGCTAAGCAGAAAAGTAGAGGGCACCTAAAAGATTTTCTTATCTCACATAGCCCTAAGGTTATTGGTATAAGTTTAACTGTAGAAGATTATTCTATTGCAGTAGAAACCACAAAGCTTATAAGAGAAATACTACCATCTGTGTATGTTATCTGGGGAGGAATAGAACCTACTACAGAGCCAGAAAGATGTTTACAATGGGCAGATTTTGTATGTATAGGAGAGGGTGAGTTACCAATAAAAGATTTTATTTTGAAATTAAAAAGTGGAGCGACTTATGAAGATTTGCAAAAAGTGAACAATATGGCATTTCTCAGTGGCGGTAAACTCAATATAAATTCATTATATCCGTTGATAACCGATCTTGACTCACTTCCTATTTTAAGACAAATTCCTGAGAATAGTTATGTTGATGTTGGGGAACGAGTTGAGCCACTCCAAGTAAAGCACTTATACAGATTCAAACGATACAGGGGACAAGTATTGAAAGTTATGACCTCACGAGGCTGCCCTTATGGTTGTACTTTTTGTTGCAATAGATATTTGCGAATGATTTATGGGAAATGGCCTGTTCGTCAGAGGAGTGTAAAACATGTAATAGAAGAAATAGAACTTGGTCTAAGAGAAGGACCAAAAACTTATTACATAGATATTGCCGATGATTGTTTCTTTTCCTCAGATCTCGATTACATTAAGGAATTTTGTTATGAGTATAAGAAAAGATTTAACATTCCATTCATTGCTAAAACGACTCCTCATGAGGTCTCTGAAGAGAAAATGGATCTTCTTACTGATGCTGGTTTGACATGGATAAATATGGGGTTGCAAAGTGGAAGTGATTACACTTGCCTCAAAATATACAAACGAGCAACTACTGCGGAGAATTTTTTGAAAGCCGCTGAGATAATTAGCAAATATCCAATTGGAGTATATTACGACATTATAGTAGATAATCCTTATGAGCGGTTAGAAGACAAATTGAAAACAGCAGAAACACTTGCTCAAGTTCCTCATAAATTTATTCCTCTTATCGCATCATTGCGTTTCTATCCAGGTACAGAGTTGAGGCGGAAAGCTATAGAGGATAAGATTATTGATGCAGACTGCATCGAGTTTGGTGATATTTTCGCTTGGGAGAAAAACGCTATAAACAAATTGATTCGATGTGCTTGTTTTATACCTACTTCCTGGACTTTCTTTCTCACAAAGAAAATGAAAAAAAATCCTGAAGATGGGTTTATAAAAGGGATAATTTCTGTTCTCGAATTAATTTGCGTACTCTTTCTGATCCCATATAATGCAGTGAGAATGATATATCTTTCTCAACGAAGATCTTTAGTAGGAACAATAAGGGTAAGTTCAATGTTTTTTTACGCCACTCACCTGCCTGCTATTCGCTTCTTGAGGAAAGGGTTAAACATTAGAAAATTGTTTGACACTTAAGGTGGATGATAGCTTTTGAAAAAGTGTGTATAATTGGCAAACCCGGAGAAACTATAAATGATGGAGATGAAGAAAGTAAAACTTTTTCTTTTATCCAAAGAGTATTTTGGTTCATAACTATTAGAAGTCTATCAGTTGTAATGGAGAATGAATTCTTAATAGGTGTTTAAGAATTTTATTTTTAGGGAATAAATAGAAACTCTTGATGTGAATAGATAGCTAAAGATGATTACATATAATGTCTATAGTTTATAAGAAACTTTTCTAAATCGTGCAGAGCATTATTATAGAATAATTTTTAGCCGTAGTATTGTGCTATAAATCTGAAGTTTAGAACAAAATTTTTTAAACTTTTCCTCTGTTAGTTGGAAATATGAAAATACAAAATTTTACAGATGTCTGATGTCCTTATGATCGAAGTTGGTTGTACTGAATATTAGTTTGAAAGAGGATTCCTATAGGAATGTGGGTTTGATAAGGAAGGGTAAGGTAAGGAATAAGACTGAATAGAGGAGAAAAGATACACTGGGAATCTAACATTATCTAAATTAGAAGATGATGGTCCTATTTTAAAAGGTAGTGACACAGAGTAGAACCCCCGTTTTGTGTTTAGTCGGAGATTAAGTTCGAATAAATGAACAGTGGAGAGGTAAAGGAAGCGTGAGAATTTGAGGGATAGGCCTTCAAGTCTACATGGATTGGTAGGCTAAAGAATGCTATAGAGGAATGAATAACCTGTGAGGTGAAAATAGACTGAGTTCAAGGGGATGAGCAGAAGGTGTTATTTGTGGTTGTAGAACCCGCGAACTGGTTAGTATATGTGTTCTAAAAGATGCACATAGTATAGAGGGAACTGTTTTGTTTCTTTAAAAAATTGAGAGATGTTATTTGTATAAGAATAGTATTACTTATTTTGATAATAAGGACGAGTTTACAAATAGTTATAGTAGGAATAAGACAACAGATTAGTATTTATTTGACTGATTATGTAAGAGATAGAGTAAGTTAGAGGTAGACTCTATTGTATGCTTTGAGAACAGATAGATTAGTGTAGCGATTAAATTATAGGAGAGTAGAGGTATTAAGACGAAATAGCGAACAGGATGTAGCCAATTGTTGTATAGTTTAGATAAAAATCCGTGTTATTATAATTATGAAGATAAGTAGGTGTATTTAATAACCAAAGTCTTAAGGAGAAGATAATAGAAGGGTAGAGGTAGGATAGGTTATTAAACCAAGATAACTATAATCTGCCGAACTAAGAAATGTAGAAAGGAGGAATGGACTAATTTATTTTCTTTATCAATTGTACTTCTTATCGGGTTTATTCTAAGAATCTATAGACTTTCGGAACAATCAGTTGGCAAGAGGAATTTTTATTTGTTGCAAATATCAAGATTTGTGATTTGTTAACTAATTTAAAGTTATTTCTGATAAATTGCCCCGAGTATAGGGCATAGCTGGCGGGCTCGTCCTATACTAAATTATTTCTGGATTCATTTAGTGGGGGAATATGTGTGGCTTTGGCGCCTTTTACCAATATCCTTCTCGATGTTGAGCATTTACTTTGAGTATATATTTGGGAAAAGAGTAGCAAATACAATGGTGGGTTTGTTATCTGCATTTTTTATTTCCCTATCCCTTTTCAACATATATATAAGTTAAGAGTTGAAAAGCTACTCTTTTGTTTTATTTCTTTCTCTTTTTTCGTGGCTATCATTCTTTAAGATTAATTGCTCTAATGGTAGGGATTCAAAGGTATCACCAAGTGGTGGATTATTAACACTATATCTAACATTCTGTTGCCGTGGTTTCACGCTTTGTATTTGATGTTTTCTTTTTACATTTTATATTTATGTTGTTCTCATTGGTAATTGGGAACCGCAAGTATAGTAATTGGGGATATCAGCATATAAAGTTCTGATTTGGGTAACCATTAATACTTTCGCAGTTTGTGTTTATTTTCTATGGGTGTGGACAGTAATGTCTCTTGCTTACAATTTGACCCTGAGTTATTTAGAGAATATAGATTTTAAGTTTGTATTCTTCCGTAATAAGAAAATGAGGGGATGTGAAATGAATGAAGAGGATTTTAAGGCCATTAAGATGTACCGCTTGTTAGAGAGAAAGGGGTGGCATATTTTGAATAAACTAATTCTAAAATTTGTAGAAGCCCCTTTTTGGGCTTCTTGATGTTCTTTTAACCTCTAGTTTGATGAAAATTATTATTTATAGCGGGATGGGGAAATACTAACGGCTTATGCCAAGTATAATTTAACAATATGATTTATCTCAGTTGGGCTATTAATAATCTTTTCCCTATTGATAATCATAGATGAGGCCATCGAGCTCTGAATCAATTGTTCTTTATTTTTTTAAGTTCTTAATGTAGGATTTCTTGGTGTTGTCTAATAGATATATTATAGATTGCTATGATGACATTTTTTCACAGCTTTTGAACCATTTGCGCCGATTAGAGTTGTGAAAAGAAGTGATATTTATGATTTTTCTACCATTGTTTTTTTCCCTTAACTGGTAACCTTCGCTTTAGAGGGAAGGAAATTAAGTATCTTTCAGCGTGTATTTTTTATCGTTCTTTTATTTTCTTCTGGTTTAGAATTTGAATAATAATTTGTCAATTGTCGGAAAAGTAATTAGAATTTTTGTTTAACTTCTTAGTAAATATTACTTCTATTTGAAATTAAATTTTTATTTATTTAAGCTTCACTAAGTATTGAATTTAGAAATTAGGTTTCAATAATCCTTTTTCAAATTTCATTCTGATTCTTATCTTATATAGCTGTAATCTAATAACTCAGTACAAGGATTGGAGTGACATTGCTTCTCTTTTTTCTCTGCAACCTTTGATAATTACTATTTTATAATTGTTCAATTTTTATTTTGAGACTTACTTAATAGTTGCAATTAGTACAGTAATTATGAAGGGACTTAATCACAAGGATATAATTGATTTTAGGTCTTTATATGGTGATTTTTTCTCTAACTTGTGACATTAGAGTAAGACATTGTGTTATCCTACCCAATATAGAATGGAATGAATTGAATAGAGTTATCTTTTTTCTAATAGGACGCTAAAAGAATTGTTTCTTATTACTCCAATGTTTATTCCTGTTGCCGGTAGAAGTGTCCAAATATGTGAAATATTCTTATGTCAAGAAATTTTGGTAGATTTATGATAGTTTTTGAAATGGAGTACTTATTAAACTTAAGTAAAATCCACAAATATATTAATGGTTGGAAAAAAAATATACCTGTGAATTTAGCAATTCTTAGTATGAACTTAGTTAATAATGAGTTAGGTTTTTTCTGATGTAATGATAGTAAACGAAGAACTAACGATTTCGGCACTATTGTTGCTAAGTGTTTTAATAGATTAAGAGGGGTTTGGTTTATAATAAGAAAATCTTTTTTGGTATCATCGTGCAAGAGGTGCGGATACTCTTTTTCGACCCTTTCTCTCAAAGGGGTGCCCTCGTAAAAGGTTAATGAAAAAATGAGGAAGAAATATGGTTTAGGTAAATCCGCTAACATTTTTATTGTTTCTATTTCATCTTTTTCCGTTTCGAAGGGATTATCGCAAATTATATCATAGTATGGGATTATGGGGTATTTATGAAGAATTTGGGCTATTTTCACATAGTTCTTGGGTGAACTTGGTCTATTGTATATATCCTTGCATACGAATTCGCTTCCTGTTTGAAGTCCTACATGGAGGGAAGAGAGTCCTCCATCTACTGCCATTTTAATTTTTTCTTCTGTGATGAAGTCAGGTGAGCTAACTGCGATTAAAGGTTTATTTACTTTCTGCTTATATAAACTGAAAAAACTTTCTAAAAATTCTATTTTCTGTGCGAAGAAATTATCATCTAAAATAGAGACAAAGTTCAGAGGTAGGTCTTCTGAAACTCCGGCTTTTATTTCTTCTACAATTCTCTGAGGAGTTGGCCAACGAACTCTCCAGCAAGAGTAAAGTTTAGGAAAGATTGAATTTACGCAATATGTGCATTTGTACGGACAACCTCTTGAACTCACGATTCGGTATATGGCTCCCTTAAATGCACTGTGCTTCATGTATAGTTTTCGGTTAAGTGGTAGAACTTTGTCTTTGAATAATATATAGGCATTAGGAGCTAATCTTGGCACAAAGGGGAGAGAATTTAGATCCTCTATCAAAGGATTAAGAGGATTTATATGCAAGTTTTCTCCCTCTAACCACGCGATATTTTTTACATTTTTCAATGACTTACCATTTTTTATAGCTTCACATATGTCTATTACAGTCTTTTCTCCCTCTCCTATGCAAAGATAATCTGCATACTTAGCACATTTTTTAGGGGCAGAAGTGGGATAAATACCCCCCCATATTACCGGAAAGTTGCCGAACTTGTTTTTGATGAACAGTGTAACATCTCTTGCTGAACTGAATTCGGAGGCTGTTAAGCTTATACCTACCCAATTAGGTTGCAACTCTTTGATGAAACCCTCTAACGATTGGAGCATTTGTCTATTTTCTGGACTAAATCTCGTCAGATAGAGCAGATGTGAATCTATCCCTTTTGTTATAAGTAAGGTATGAAGTAACTTAAGGTTCAGAATATTCAGATTTTTCTGAACAGATATAAGGAGAACTTTCATTTCGGAGTAAGTACACCTACTCAATTAAAAGTAAAAAACACACTTTACTATCTCTTCGAAGCCTGTGAACATTATAAACAGAATACTTCTTATGGGGCAAATGATGTAGGGTTGCCTTAAGAATTGTGATGAATTTTATATGATATTAGTGTAATATTACCCCGTTTTGAATTTATTTTTAGCTTAAGTATTATTGAAAAGGTAATATGAAGAAGCTAACATTAGGGGGAAAGTTTAAGTTGCCATAAATAATTAAATATGTTTGTTTAATCTGATACATATTTTTAAGAGGGCTCGAGGATATACTAAAAATTCAGGTGTTTCTCCGAGTGGTAGTAATTTCATCTTTATAAAATTCTGGCAGTGCTTATAGATGTATTTATATCGTTGAGTAATTTATAAGTACTTACAGCAGTGCAAAAGGAAAGGTACAAAATTCCTTTAATCAAACATCTCAGGGTATAAAAATAAAGCGTCAGTTGATGCAGGAACACAGATTAAATAGTTATGATTTAATAGAGTCGGATAAAATAAACCGGTGTAGAATTATAGATGGACTATGGATATATTTCTTTATTTTTATAATCGGTTGATACACCAATTGAAGATGTATCAGTTATTTTGATTATGTAAATAATTAGGTAACTTTGATTAATTAAAGTCATAGATAAGGTCCCTAAATAAATGTTATTAGGCTGAACTTTTTGATGTTTTATGAATAACTGGGTAGAACATGACTCGTTAGTTCATGATATTTGATGGTAAATTATAGTTGATAGGGATTTTTATGGAATTTGAGAATAAGGAAAGGA
>JAOAHN010000028.1 GCA_026415215.1 Candidatus Hydrogenedentota bacterium | reverse complement strand
CGACGAACACCAGAAGAGGCTAATTTATGAATATTACGGTGAATCAACTGTTATACCAGACAAAGTAGTAATACCACTCCACCTTCAACCTCGAACTTATACTATTTTAACTAAAGTAACCAATAACAAAAATCAATGGGGCATTACTGCGAGACTGACCGATAGTAGAGGAAACTCAATCATAAAATAAATACTAAAAAACTAAAAAGGAATTAAAACATGTTAGATTCAGTAGACCTAAAAAAATCTATTTCAAAAACAAATTTCAAAGAGTCTGCTAAACAATGGGAAAGTAAGTTTGGAACCTTACAGCGATCCTTAAAAGATAGAAAAGTACCGACTATTGTATTACTTGAGGGTTGGGAAACCGCGGGAAAAGGAACCGTCCTGAGTCAAATACTATTGAACCTCGATCCCAGAGGCTATTGGGTTCACAATATTGTAAAACCTACCAGAGAAGAAAAACTTCGTCCCTTCCTATGGAGATACTGGATTAGACTACCTGGATACGGAGAAATAGCATTCTTTAATCATAGCTGGTACTGGGAATTAATTGAAAAAGCATTAAAAGAAAAGTGGAATTTACAAAAAATAAAAAATGAATTAGAGGAGATTAAAACCTTTGAAAGGCATCTCGTTGATGACGGTGTTCTGTTGATAAAAATTTTTCTACATATTTCAAAAGCCGAACAACAAAGAAGATTTAAAAAACTTGAAGAAGACCCATCTACCGAATGGAGGACAAAAGGAAAATACAAAAATCTTCTTAAATCATATGAAAAAATCTTTGAAATAACCAACTTTGTGCTAACAGAGACAAACCTCCAATACTCAAAATGGAATGTGATCCCTTCTACCGACTTAAAATATTCCACTGCTGAAACCGCCCGCATAATACTCAATAAATGGGAAGAAACCCTCTCAGAGAATAGACAAATTGAGCCTTACATACTCGCACCCAGGACATCTAATCCATTATCGACTGTAGATCTAAACAAAGAACTTTCTCAACAGGACTACGAAAAAATCTTACCAAAACTTCAAAAGAAACTAAGGGAGCTCCATTATCTATGCTACAAAAAAAGGATTCCTGTAGTAATTATATTTGAAGGTTGGGATGCAGGAGGAAAGGGGGGAGTGATAAAAAGGCTTGTAAGAAACCTTGACCCAAGGGGATACGATGTAGTCCCCATTTCCGCTCCACAAGGCGAAGAGAAAAATCACCATCACCTCTGGAGATTCTGGAAGGCACTTCCAAAAGCTGGACACTTCACAATATATGACAGGTCTTGGTACGGAAGAGTTCTTGTTGAAAGAGTTGAAAGCTTCGCAACAGAAGAACAATGGAAGAGAGCCTATAGTGAAATTAATGAGTTCGAGATGCAGTTAGCTAAGTGGGGCGCTATCATAATGAAATTCTGGATGCACATTTCCCCAGATGAGCAACTTAAAAGATTTCAAGAAAGACAATCAAATCCACTCAAACAATGGAAAATTACAGAAGAAGATTGGAGAAACAGAGCAAAGTGGAATGATTATGAGGAAGCTGTAAATGATATGATAGATAGAACATCAACAGTATATGCCCCTTGGCACATTATTGAAGGAAATTCTAAACTATACGCAAGGGTTAAAGTTCTTAATATCGTGGTAGATACAATTAAAAAACACACATCGTAGATTGTTGATACAAAATGTATCTCAAAACAAAAATTAAGCTATTTGTAATTTAAATTACAATTAAATGAGGTCTAAAAATCTAATAAATTTATAAAATCGTTACTACACATAAAGTCGTGATTATAATATTTACAATAAGTATTTGAAAACCAAAGAAATAAATAAACAACAAAGCTACTCGTAAAAAATATTTTTTTGAAACTTATCTTTTATTTGTGTTATCATAAAAGTGTTGGGAGCAGAGTTGGAATGTGTTCCCAAACCTACTCATAGGTCAATTGAATACACATCCCATACGAAGAAGCAAGTCTACATCATAATCGCTGCCAGTGGTTGTCCTCCCATTACCACTGCAGTTCCCTCACAGTAAAAGAGCCCGGTTTACCCCGGCCGGGCACCCTATACGCTTCCGCTTCTCGCCAGCTCTGCTCCCACGCGAGGCTCTGATCCCCCCTCAGAGCACGCACCCCATATAGGGGCGCCGGTTCCCCCCTACCGGCGCCCCACCTTTTTTAAACAAACTACCCCATCCAAAAAGTAGGGAATAATAGCTTAACACTAAAAACTATATAAAATAATAACCATAAAAATGTTTGAACCATTTAATAGGTTCTATATCCATGATAGAAAAAAAATTAAAAAATGGGAAGAAGCCTTCTGAAGCAATTATCATCCAGACAAAAGAACAACAATGCAAACGGAGATGGTGATCAACTACAAAATGCAAAGCAAACATGATTCACTGTGAAAACCCTCAACTATTTTTCAAACGAAAGATAAGAATCTCAAAGACCAAATACTAAAAAGAATCTTTAATTCTCATGAGCCTAAAAGTTCAGAAAGAAGTAAGTATAAATTCTTATAACTGATTTACAAAGCGAATAAGCAAAATCTTCCGGAAGTAGGCATAAATGCTATAAATTCACAAAATCCCAGCCTCCTTAAAACAAAAGTTTTCGAAAAAATCAAATAAAGTCATTTTATTAAATAAATCACTTTATTAAAATTTTAGGATAAGGTATTTGTACTCACAAGTTATATATGAACAGAAATCCTCAACAAAAATTTATCAAAAATAACTCCCAAAACAGTAACACAGAAAGAATTTCTTCTCAAAGTCCCCACTTAACCCAATTGATAAAAAAGTCCCACATTTCCCAAAAATTAAAGAATACTTCTACATTTTAAAATTACCTCTTTTTTTACCCCAGTAACTTTACTTTTAAAAACACATTTTACTTCTCTACCTTTATCTCCATTCAACAATTTAAGCAAATCCTCAACAAAAACACTATTTGCATTCTTACTTTCAATTGAAATTAGCAGGTCTCCTGGCACGATTCCACTTTCCCAAGCGGAGCTATCCTCAATCACGCCCACTAACCAGCCTTCTTCTATTAAGCAGTCCAGCAACACCCCCGTTCCACTCCACTCTCCTTCTTCTAAATCTTCATTTCTAACTAAAAAATATATTTTTCCTAACTCATAATTAATACCTACTCCAAAATTTCTCCAAAATTTTATTCCTAACCAAGGCTCTATCTCATCTACCGAGGCTACACCGACTACATTTTTCATCTCAAGACTTGCCACTCTAATAGAATCCAACTTGAAGTAACAAACCTCTCTCTTGCCCTCAAAATGAGCAAATTTCATATCCCTTACACCAATTTTTCTCTCATTTAACACCCTCAGGGGCAAGCCAATGTGCTCACCCTTAGTTATATCCACATTAGCTACTATGCTATATCTCCTGTTCAAAATCACCAATACCCGGGGAATCTGTGTACTTGCAGAAAAATTCAATTCCACTGTAGGAATTTTTTTTATCTTCTCCTTAGTTCTCATCGACAACGAACACCATCCAACTCTACCATCCCCGAAATCTAAGAATACTTCATATCCGGGAAAATAAAGTGGTATCACCCCAAATATACGAACTCCAAGCTTTCTTGACAATGGGAATAAATCTTCGAGTAATATCTTACTGCTTTCCATGTGCGGAATTGAAAGAAAATTTTCAAGTACCTCTGAAGTAATATTTATACTACCTTCACCTTCGATATTTATAGCCTCCCTTGCCAATTTCTCATCAATTACCGGGACACTAACTCCCGAATCAAGTAAAAAGTATCCAAAATTTCCCGATTCCTGCCTCGGATTTAACAAAATAGCCCCCCGGAAAGAAGAAAAACTTGCAGTTATAACATCTGGCTCATTTGAATCAGAAGGAACCAGTGGAATGATAGAGAGTAATGCCGTAAAAAGTAAACCAAAACCACATTCAGAAGCAAATCTATTCATATGTAAACTCAAGACATAATCTAATTCAGCGAAGTATTAGAAATAGTACTAATCCAATTCAACATAAGATGCTTAGCGGTTTCTAAAAGTACTATAGAATCTGAAGCGTCTTCTGAAAGAGCAAAACTTCTAAATTCACAAAGGCTCTTACTCTTATTACACAAATTTTTTGCCCAAACCTCCGCATTTAAGTCGTCTTCCTTCGCATAAATTAGGAAAGGGATTCTTATTTCAGATAGTGCCTCCTCCTTATACCCAAAAGAATCAGAAATTACTAAAATTGCCCCATCAATACACTTTTGTAAAGAACTGCTTCTCATCATTACCTTAGCAGTCTCACCAATCCATACCACAAATAAATAATCATTTCCTTTCCTCAATTTACTAAATGTTTCACATATTTTTCTTTCAATTTCGCTATTATCTTTTATATTTTTTTTATAAAGGGATCCCCAATCACCTTCAAAAATAACCCATAATATTTTCTCTCTTAGTTCTTCTATAAAAGTTTTTCTTAATCTCTCCGTATCCAATGTTGAATTTCTGTCTTTAACTAAAAAAACTATAACTTTATTATCCAAAACGGATTCAGGTGAAGAACTAAATTCTAAATAGAAACCTTCCCCTCCTATTTCTACTGCACTCGACAGAGGAGAACCAACTTGACCTTGATTATCTTTACTACATGTAGTTATAAGTATACATAAAATTTGAATAATTAAAACTAAATACTTACTTTTAAAAACATCCAAAAGATTTTTATTCTCCACATTTCATTTATTTACAGGGGGTGGGGGATACTTAACGGTAAGTATCCCCCTGCTAAAAATTAGCCTAAACCAAATACCGATTGAAGTTTTAGAGCGAGAGTCATATCACCTTGAATCTTTAACTTACCCGTCAAGAAAGCAGTCTGCCCATTGAGCTTACCTGCAACCAAGTCTAAAAAATCCTGAGCAGACATCGTAAGGGTAATATTTGGTTTCTCAGCTTTTCCCTCACTCACTGTAACCTGGTCATTAGCCACTGCGACAGCCCATTCTCCCCCGCCCTCACCCGTAATCACGAACTGATAGGTAACATTCATTCCCTTAATTTTTGCGGGGTCAACTTTTGAAGGTACTTGATTGAAAAAATCTGCTACTTGGGACATACTCAAACCTCCCTGGTTAAATGGTTTATTAGGCATTATGAATTATCCACAATGCCTGACTTTTAATGTAAAATATTATACCTATAGATTTCAACTGGGAGATATAACTATATAAAGGCATTAACTAACACAATCCAAAATAACCATGGGCATTCAACTCATAGATACATTTGAGGAAAGACATCCATTAGATGCTTTCTTTCAGCCAAGGGCAGTAGCTGTAATAGGTGCCACAGAGAAACCAGAAAGTGTAGGTAGAACTGTACTATGGAATCTTTTATCCAGTCCATTTGGTGGCACTGTTTACGCCGTTAACCCAAACAGACACCAAGTATTGGGAATGCTTGCATACCCTAATATAAAGTCCATTCCGGAACCTATAGACTTAGCTGTGATAATTACTCCTGCTCCTACTGTGCCAGAAGTTATTGAAGAATGCATAAATGCAGGTGTGAAAGGGTGTGTGATTATTTCTGCAGGTTTCAGCGAAACAGGTGAAAAAGGAAAAGAGATTGAGAAGAAGATAAAAAACATAATTTATCCCAATAGAATAAGAGTAATAGGCCCCAATAGCCTTGGCTTAATGAATCCTATTATAGGATTAAATGCTGCCTTTGCATCCCACATTGCGAACAAAGGAACAGTAGGGTTTCTCACACAAAGTGGGGCTGTTGGTGCAGCTATACTCGACTGGAGTTTCCATGTAAAAGTGGGTTTCAGTAAGTTTGTTTCTCTTGGCACTATGATGGATGTAAATTGGGCTGATCTCATTTACTACATTGGAAACGATACTTACACCAAAAGCATCGTGATTTACATGCAAGCACTCGGCGATGTCAGATCATTCTTGTCCGCAGTAAGGGAAGTAGCCTTACATAAACCGATAATATTATTGAAAGGTGGTAGGACTGAACCTGGAGCAAAAGTTGCTCGAGGCACTCCATATTATATAGAGAGTGAAGAATGTGATGATGAAGTATTCTCTGCCGCACTAAAAAGATGCGGTGTTTTAAGAGTAGATAACATACAACAACTTTTCGATATGGCTATCGTGTTAGGCAAACAACCAAGACCTAAGGGAGATAGACTTGCAATTATAAGTAATGCAGCAGGTCCAAGTATCCTCGCCACTGATGCTCTAATATCCAGTGGGGGTAGAATAGCTACTCTTTCGAACGAAACGATGACTCAGCTTAATGAGGTTTTACCTCCTTATTGGAATAGAGATAACCCAATAGACCTTCTCGCTAATGCAGACCCCCAGAGATACGCAAAAACTGCTGAGATAGTTCTCAGAGACGAAAATGTTGATGGCTTACTTGTAATTCTCACCCCTCAAGTAATGACGAAACCTCTCGAAACAGCAGAAGCCCTGGTTAAAGTTATGAACCCTTACAAGAAACCGATACTCGCAAGTTGGATGGGAGGATATAAAGTAGAAGAAGGGCAACAACTATTAAACAACCATGGTATACCTACCTTAGATTATCCTGATATTGCTGCAAGGGTATTCTATTCAATGTGGCATTACTCATACCATCTGAAAGGACTTTATGAAACTCCCAGTTCAAGAGAAGAAACTCCCGAACATCTTTCTCAAAAAGCACTCGCCAAAAATGCCATCGAGTATGCTATTAGACAGAACCAAATCATTCTCTCACCTTCCCTAACTAAAGATGTTCTAAGTGCATATGGAATTAACCTGATTGAATCGCATATAGCCCATGATGAAATTGAAGCGGTACACCTTGCCAAGCAAATAGGATACCCCGTAGTCTTAAGACAAGTCCCTATGCCCGGAAGAAAACTCCAAGATCCAGGCGGAGTTCTACTTAACCTGCACAACGAAGATGCAGTTAGAAAAGCCTTCCGCACACTAAACGAATTTCTCACACAGGGACAGCAAGCATGTGTATTTCCCGGAATCTTGGTTCAACCAGTAGTTCCAAGAGACGGTATTGAGGTCACAATCGGAAGTAAGGTAGATCCTCTTTTTGGCCCCTACATATACTTTGGATTCGGAGGGAGAATGCTCAATATAGTGCGAGAAAGAGCAGTGGGACTTCCACCACTAAATACTACTCTCGCAAGAAGAATGATAGAAACTACCCAAATTTACAAAGCCATCAAAGAAGGTAAGGTATGCCAAGGATTCAACTTAGAAGAATTAGAACACCTAATGGTTCAATTCAGCTACCTCGTATGTGAACAAAAACTTATTCAAGAGATAGAAATCAACCCATTAGTAATTTCCCCCAATAGAATGGTAGCCTTAAATGCATCCATCTTGCTATACCCAATTGACACTCCATTAGAATCACTTCCAAGACTATCTATAAGACCCTATCCCACAGAATATACTTTCAAATGGACTTCAAAGGACGGTAAGGAAATTACTTTAAGACCTATAAGACCTGAGGATGAAAATTTGATGATAAAATTTCATCAAACACTTAGCGATAATACTGTTTATTTTAGATACTTCCAACTGCAACCTCTTCATGTAAGAATCCAGCACGAGAGACTTACCGAGATATGCTTCATTGATTTTGATAGAAGCATAGCTCTCGTGGCCATAGATAGAGATGAAAAAACTGGAGAACAATCAATAATTGGCGTGGGAAGAATAGCCAAGATTTATAGCACCCAAGACGCAGAATTTGCAATTATGATCTCAGATACCTACCAAGGTAAAGGTCTCGGAACTGAAATTCTAAAGAGACTAATACAAATAGCAAAGGTGGAGGGGGTAAAAAGATTATATGGGACAATTCTACCAGAGAATCGCGCTATGCTCAAGGTCTGCTCAAGATTAGGTTTCACATTAAAAAAACCAACTGGGCAAGAAATCATAGCAGAAATGATTCTCCAATAACCAAGGATATTACCTCGAGGAATTCCCCGATTTCTTCTTGAAAAATCTTTTATATTCAAGGGTTATAGTGAAGCTATCGAAATCTTCCTCTAAATGCAGAAATTTAGAATAACCAACCGATACCACAAACTCGTCCATCTTCTTAAGCGGTATTTCCAACCCTAAATTCATATCAACGCTTAAGGTGGGCCATTTATCCGACAATTCTAAATCTACAATCGGAAATACGGGTTCAAACTTGACCTTGACTCTCGCATCATAGGTTGCATAAGTATGGGTTATTGATAACGACAGATATGGACGAGAACTCCTAATTCTCTCCCAAAAGTTGTTAAATTCCTTGTGAACTGGTGAGCCAAAAGGAGAATAATGAACTCCCCCTCCGAGATAAAAAGCGGTTCTCTTTATTTCAAAGTCAGTATGCAATGGAAATAACAAAATCGAGGGATGAGTCTGTTTAGTCCTAATCTTACCACCTTCTCCTCCACCTTGCACTGTCACAGTAAACTTCTCATTAATCTTGTAACCTATACCAATGTGAGGAGCCCATATTAAGTGTTTGTCTCTATAGTCCCCCACCGTTTTCACCGGCTCATGGTCAGGAGAAAGAAAACCCATTATAGGGTCAAAGTATTTTCTAATCG
The DNA here is from genome assembly GCA_026415215.1 of Candidatus Hydrogenedentota bacterium. Lineage (GTDB taxonomy): Bacteria > Hydrogenedentota > Hydrogenedentia > Hydrogenedentales > Hydrogenedentaceae > Hydrogenedens. The sequence continues at coordinate 33,511 of JAOAHN010000028.1, read as the reverse complement.
GCTTCTCACTCTCCATCTTAGGGTATGGATTCACCGCACTGATAAACCAAAACCAATTACTAATTTCGCTTTCATCTTCTTCATCTCTTAAATCACAAGAAGCCTCTGAAACACTACCATTTTCAGCAATTAAAGAAGCTTTGTCAGATGAAAAAAATACACTCTCTCCTAATATAAAAAACAAGGAAACTAAATACACAACAACCCCTCCGAAACCTATCTAAAAAACAGGTAACTCACCTCTTGAATATTCTACATTCTCTCCACCTAACTCTGATATTAAATGGAACATATCATACCACAATAATCCTCCATTTACCGCACTCATAATTTGACCTTTTACCTTTGGCTTATTAACTAAATCCTCCCAAAAATACATATTTTCTAATTTTAACTTTACTCTCTGAGAATTTAACAAATAAGCAAAGTGTAGAGCAGGTATACACAACATACCATTAGCCACAATAAATAAATCAAAATCTCCTCCGTATTCTTTTTCCAAGAACCTCCATATGGAAGAATAATCTTCTACCCACATACCAACAAAAGACTCACCCAGAAGATATGCCCTAAAGTAATCTTCCCAACCTACACCCGATGTACTTGTAATATCATTCTTACTCCCTTCACAAGCAGTCTCCCCAATTCCTCTTAGGTCTGCTACAACCACACATTTTCCTCTTAATAAATAATCTTGAACCTTCTCAATTCCTATCTCTGCCTTCCCTTTGGGGGATGTGAACAAAACAACACTCTTGCTCTTCTCCTCAGGCTCAAAAACAAGAACAGAAATGTAAATACCTTCTTCAGGCATAATCACTAATTTTCTTACTCTTCCCATCTTCCCTAAATTGAATATATTTCTAAAATCTTCGGATATCTCTATAACCTTAGGTTCTCTAACCTCACATATATCAGATATTCCAAGACACTCCATAACAACCTTCTTTCTCTCCTCTCTACTAAATTCACTCCACCTTTTGTCTCTGGATTCTTTTATAATCTTTAGCTTATCTATCAAGAGATCAGGAATAGAGACATAATTAGGAACTTCTTTGACATTTCCGCTCAATGTAACTCTATATTCATTAGGTTCCAATACCTCTGTATCTTCTATCTTTTCTTCGAGTTCAACACTCCTTCCGTAAAACCAAAATAATACCCTTTCCGCTATTTCCTCTCTCATCTCCTCACTCCATCCATGTTTTTTATCAACTTCGATAATATCACAGGAACTGTTAACACCAAACTTAGAATATAGCCTTTTTGCCCTTCTATATGAATGCCAAGTCCCCTGAATGTCAAAAAAATCATAGGTAGCACAGCATATCAAAAAGGGTTTTGGAGCATTCAGAATAAGATAATCCGAGTGGTCAATACCTTTAACAATTTGAGAATATATATTCTGCTCCGCATCTTGAGGACCTATGGTAGTGAGTAGTCTTTCCAAAGAGGTAATATAACACGAGGGAGCAGAAAACTTAATTCTCTCGTCGAGAGCCATGAGGTAGGCTGTCTGTGTTCCCCCACCCGAATTCCCGGCACACCCTATTTTCGTCTTATCTATATCATCACGAGAGCTTAAATAATCAATTGCTCTTATCCCATCCCAAATTTCAAAGAGGGCATAGTTCATTCCTAACAAGATACATCTCATCCCTACAGCGGTATGCTCCGCTGTACCCCACACCAAAGGTCTGCCAGAATCATCTACAAATGTAATTCTCTCTCCCTGTCCAGGTGGATCATATATTAGACTGGCTATCCCATTTTGAGCTAATAAAATACACATCTTTTGATACTCTACAAACCCTTTCCCTTCTTGAGCGTGCCCACATGGAATGATCATTGCCGGGTAAGGAGCCGGAAGATTAGGAAGAAACAATACAGAAGGGACATAAAGACCGGGCATACTCTCAAAATAAAGCACTTCATACTTAAAAGTAGATTTTTCTCCCTTCCTTACAACTACTGGGTTCAGGGGGAACTTTTCTGGCATACCACCAAGAAGACTCCATAAACTCTTTATTCTGTTCTCTTTCCAACTATCGAAAGTTTCCGGTGTTGGAATATAATCTTCTTTTCCTTCAATATCTTTTAGGATTCTCATAGCTTTCAAATTTAAGTAATTCTTCATCATCTCCCTCGGGTTGGAAACATTTTCTTTAATATGAGGCAACACATCCCATACAGAATTACAGAATCCCTTCTCTCCTACAAAAAGCAGTCCTAAAAATATAAGATAATACCCTATCCACCCTTTAATTCTCATGGATTTCTTCCTATCTTTTATACCTTTTCTCTATCTCGAGTTGAAAAAGGATATAATAATTTATGAACACCTACATTATAACAACTAATTAATAAGTGATTATATGTCAAGCTCAGGACTATTACCATTTCCTTGGAATTTCTGTCCCGCATGTGGACAAAGATTGAACGAAGAAAACGATGGAGAAAAATTAAGACCATTTTGCAACACCTGTCAAAAGTTTTACTACCATAATCCCATACCAGTCACTGCGTGCATAGTCCTAAATCACAATAGTGAAATTCTCCTTACACGGCGAGCTGTAGACCCAGCAAAAGGAGAGTGGTGCCTACCTGGAGGATTTATGGAATTAGCCGAAACTCCTGAAGAATCTGCCATTAGAGAATTAGCAGAAGAAACCGGCCTTATTGCGAAAGAAGAAGACCTAAAAATGCTTGGCGTCTTCTCATTCTCCAGCAAGACTAAAGGTGGTATCTTAATGATTTGTTATTTCGTTAAAAAATGGGATGGTATATTATCCCCAGGAAGTGATGTCTCGGAAGCTGTTTTCTTTCCATCTTATAAACTTCCACATCTCGCTTTTCCATCCCACAGCTTCCTCATAGAACTATTCTTAAGGAAATACAAGTAAAATCTATACACTAAGAATCAGGAAATAAAGGAAATTTAGTTCCAGTTTTTATAGTGAGAGGTATATTGCAATGAAAGAAAAGGAGTTAATCCAAATAGGCTATACATCAAAACAGTCTCGAGAACTGGCAAATGACTGTTATCAAAAAGCTATATCTTCAGGAGTCAAGAAAAAAGAAGCAAAAAAGATGCTAAGAGTGATTTTGAGGAATCCAGTAGCATTTCTAACAGATTCACTTTGGGGAGAACTTGCCAAATATCTATACAAAGATAATACCGAAGAATATGTGCCAGAAAAACCTCGAAACCTAATCTCAACCTATGAATCAGCCAAGACAAAGGCTCCCTTTAAGATTTGGGGTAATGACATTGACCCTGAATCGATTAGACAAATGCAGAATGCTTGTTCTCTACCCGTGTCTATTAGAGGGGCACTAATGCCAGACGCTCATGTTGGATACGGGCTCCCCATAGGAGGCGTGCTTGCAACAAACAATGCAGTTATCCCATTTGCAGTAGGTGTAGACATAGCTTGTAGAGTAAAGTTAAGTGTATTAGACCTCCCCCCTTCAATCTTGGAAAATAATCCTGCTCGCCTTAAGAAAGCTATAGAAGAAGAAACTCGTTTCGGTGTGGGAGCAACTTTCAAACCACGAAAACACCACCCTGTTATGGATTTAAACTGGAATATATCTCCAGTTACGAAGGAGAACAAAGATAAAGCCTGGGACCAATTGGGAACAAGTGGAAGTGGAAACCATTTTGTAGAATTTGGGTTATTAGAGATAAACACAACAGACCTTCCTCTTCCCCCTGGCACCTATCTCGCCTTACTAACTCACAGCGGAAGTAGAGGAACTGGTGCTTTAGTATGTGAATACTACAGCAAGATAGCTCGACAACAGCACACCGAAATACCGCACGAACTAAGACACTTAGCTTGGTTATCCCTTGATGAGCATGCGGGGCAAGAATATTGGGAAGCTATGCAACTTATGGGGAAATATGCCCAAGCAAATCATGAATGTATTCATACCCATATAGCTAAAAACCTTGGCGTCCATATAATATGGACAGTCGAAAATCATCATAATTTTGCCTGGAAGGAAAAACACGACGGAAAGGAGTTAATAGTACATAGGAAAGGGGCTATACCTGCAGAGAAGGGCCAATTAGGAATTATTCCTGGCTCAATGGCAAGTCCAGCATACATAGTAAAAGGACTCGGTAATGAAGAATCCTTGAAATCTGCAGCACACGGCGCCGGTAGGGTTATGAGCAGAGCTCAAGCCAAAAAAAATTTATCTTGGGATAGAGTAAAAAACTTATTAAGAGAGAGAAATATAACAGTAATTACTGCAGGTATAGATGAGATTCCTTTAGTATATAAAGATATAGATAAAGTAATGGAAGCCCAGAAAGATTTAGTAGTTCCTGTCGCAACATTTTATCCCAGAATTGTAAAAATGGCTCCTGCCGGTGAAAGACCAGAAGACTAATTTTCCGCAACCATTAAACCCTTAAGATTATTATTATCCCCCTTTCTCACTAAGAGGTATTAGAAGATTTTGGAATTCACTCATTCTTTGATAAAATCTACTAAATCTCACAGCGGGTGTCAAAAGGATAGAGACATGGAAAATCCTAAACTTCCACTACTTCCAAACACAATCATGTTTGATAGAGAATCAATGGAGAAATTGATAGACATCCTTGTCCATCAAATATTAGCAGATATAGAGAATGATACCCAATCTGTAGCCATTATAGGCATTTTAAGAGGCGGAGTTCCCCTTGCACAAAGAATAGCAGAAAAAATAAAAGAGAAAACCTCTGTAAATATTCCAGTTGGTGCCGTTTCTACTACAATTTTTAGGGATGACTTAAGGTATCCTAAAGGTTCCCTTAATTTACAAGGCACCACACTTATACCCTTTTCAATCGATGGGAAAATAGTAATTCTCGTAGACGATGTACTCAGCGCGGGAAGAACAATCCGAGCTGCAATAGACGAGTTATTACAATATGGAAGACCGTCCAAAATATCTCTTGCATGTCTTATAGACCGCGGTGGAAGAGAAATTCCTGTTCAACCAAACTATTGTGCATGGAAGCCTACTGTAGAAGCTATTCCAAAAAATTTATGGATCTCCGTACGATTTCGAGAAACCGACGGCGTAGATGAAGTTGTTATAGAAGAGCAAAAAGAAGTTACTAACATTGAACAATCGTTGTTACTTAAAAACAAGGGTCTTGAGAATAAAAAAGATACAAGCAGTTACCAAGAACTAACAGAGCAACTATATCTACCCTTGAATGAGTGGAATCGAAAAGACCTATTGGGATTGCAATATTTATCAAAAGGGGAAATATATCTAATCTTAAACATGGCACCTCTTTTCTTAAGGGTTTTCGCATTCAGAGAAACACCCAAAAAACTCTATCTGCTTCAGGGCAGGGTAGTAATACATTGGTTTCATGAGCCGAGCACGAGAACTTATGTATCTTTCGACTTAGCAGCAAAAAGGCTTGGCGCAGATACATTATCGTTATCTTCATCTATGTCCAGTGAGAAAAAAGGTGAAACTCTCCAAGACACACTAAGCAATATTGAAGCGATGAGAACCGATATCACTATAGTAAGACACAAATGCTCGGGTGTGCCGAAATTACTCGCCGAAAAGCATCGCTCACACATTATTAATGCCGGCGATGGTCAACACGAACATCCAACTCAAGGGTTACTTGATCTGTATACTATGCTCCAACACATAAGAAAAATTAGAAGAGATCCCTATGCTGATCTCAAGGATGTTAATGTAACTATAATCGGCGATATATTGCATAGCAGAGTAGCGAGAAGCAATATTTGGGGACTACTAAACCTTGGGGCTAAAGTAACTCTATGTGGACCCGGTACATTATTGCCTAAAGAGTTCGAACAGCTCGGAGTAATAACTACTACATCTTTAAGAGATGCACTCTCCAACGCAGACATCATCTACGCCTTGAGAATTCAATTAGAAAGGCAAACTCGAGGTTTGTTTCCAAGCACAAGAGAATACATAAAACTTTATAGGGTAGATAGGGACAGTATCAGATACGCTCCAAAACACGCAGTAGTTATGCACCCAGGTCCTATAAATAGGGATATTGAGCTCGCAACTGAGATAGCTGACAGTAACAGAAGCCTCATCTTACAACAAGTAACACACGGCGTAGCAATAAGAATGGCTGTAATGCATATACTGGCAAACAGTGAGAAGCATATTTAGAGGAACAAAAAAATGAATCTGATAATCAAAAACGGATGGGTAATCGAACCGAAAACCAACCTATCAAAAAAAGCTGATGTAGCAATAATTGAAGGACGAGTAGCAGAAATTGCTGAAAATATAACTGTCTCTCCCGATGACCCATTCATAGATGCTCAGGGACTTATAGTAGCACCCGGCTTTATTGATATCCATGTCCACTTTCGAGAACCTGGTGACGAGTCAAAGGAAACTATAGAAACTGGAGCTAAAGCTGCAGCACACGGCGGGGTTACTTCTGTGGTCACTATGCCCAATACTCAACCTCCAATAGATAATGAAGGCATGGTAGAACTGATTACAAAAAGAGGAAAGGACTTAGAAGGGATTCATATATACCCTGCTGGATGTGCTACTAAAGAAAGAGCGGGAAAAGAACTTACCGAAATGGCATACCTTAAAAAAGCGGGTGCTATCGCTGTTACAGATGATGGAAATGATATAGAATCTTCAGCAATTCTAAGACATGTGCTTAAGTATTCTGCAATGATTGATCTTATTTATCTCGCACATTGTGAGGATACATCGCTCAGTGAAGGTGGTGTTATGAACGAAGGTTTTTACTCCACTATATTAGGCTTACCGGGTATACCAAAAGAGGCCGAAGAAACGAGAATAGAAAGAAACATTCAGTTAGCAAAACTTGCCAACGCTCCCATTCACATTCAACATGTGTCCACTGCAAGAGGAGTAGAAATAATAAGAAACGCAAAGAAACAAGGCATTAGAGTTTCTGCGGAAACTTGCCCTCATTATTGGATGTTACACGATGGATTATTAGAGTCCTTTGATACTAATCTTAAAGTAAATCCTCCTCTACGCACAAAAGAAGATAACCTTGCAATTATTGAGGGCATTAAAGATGGGACTATTGATTGCATAGCCACTGACCATGCACCCCATACAGTCACAGAAAAAGATGCTCCTTTCCAAGAAGCCCCATTCGGTATGATAGGTTTAGAAACTCTCCTTAGTTGCATAATAACAGGCTTAGTCAAACCAGGACATATCTCAATCGAAAAGGCTGTCAAACTCATCACATTATCACCCGCATCTATACTTAAAATTGAAGGAGGGACAATCTCCAAGGGAGCCCGAGCGGACATTACTATATTCTCTCCGGACGAGGAATGGACTGTTACCGAAAACAGTTTCAAGTCCCAAAGCCGAAACTCCCCCTTCATAGGGAAGAGCCTATACGGAAAAGTAAAATGCACTCTTTGCTGTGGAAAAGTTATCTACTGTGATGAAGGCTTCCCTCTACCCAAAAATATTCCTATTTTACCTTCTTTTTTATCTTGAAATATGAAATAAAAAACCTCGCCATCCCCCTGATGGCTAAAGTAAAAATGAACTAAAAATTCCTAATGCTATATAAGTTATGCTCTCTGCCTTCTATCGTATGGAGGTGTAAGACTCCAACCGTTTAAATAAGGTCTGTAAGCCCAGGCATTGGCTTTCCGAGTTGCTTCATCATCTCCAATGAATTTTTCGTTGACTGGATCCCATACTAATCGTGCACCCGCAACATAAGCACATGTGCCCATGTGACATACCCGAGTAGTATTGTGTAAACATTCTACTGGTACAATAGGATCCTTATTATCCCTAATAGAGGTTATAAAGTTAGTCCAGTGAGCCTGATTTAACTCAGAGGGACCTGCTTTCTTAGGTTCACACCCATCGTTGTTTGGCACGGGGATTACTTCGTACCCTCCTCTATCTACTCTTAATGTCCCAAGCGTGCCATGAAATAGTATCCCGTGATCCGAATAACCTTTTGGTAGATACATATTATAAACTCGGTTTGAAAATGTTAAGATGTAGTCATCAAATTCCCATACAGCTTCAAGAGTATCGGGTGTCGTCCTGTTATCCTTAATTACATACTTCCCACCTACAGCAGTCACTGTTCGAGGTTGTTTATCTTCGCCCATTGCCCATAGACCAATATCAATTAAGTGTGCACCCCAATCAGTTATTTTCCCTCCCGAGTACTCCAAAAACCACCTAAAATGATATATCCATCTGTTCGTATTGAAAGGCTTGTGTTCTACCCAACCCTGATGAAACTCCCAATCTAACCCTTCTCTCTCCCACTTCGCCTGGTCACTATCTCCCGGACCTATTCCCTCAATAGACTTGTCTTCATGATTAAATGTCTCCACATGTGCCACTTTGCCAATATATCCACTTCTCACTAACTCTACTGCCTCTTGAAAGTGCGCACCACTTCTCTGCATAGTGCCACCTTGAAAAATTACTTCATTTCTCCGAACCGCCTCCACCATTTTTCTGCCTTCCTCAATAGTGGTAGATAGAGGCTTTTCACAATATATATGTTTTTTCGCATCCGCCGCGTATAATACACACAAACAATGCCAATGGTCAGGTGTTGCAATCACAACAGCATCTACATCCTTATTTTCTATAACCTCTCTAAAGTCCTTATGCATTGTGAAATTCGAGAATTTTTGCTTTACCATTTGAGCACCTCGCTCGAGATTTTTTCTGTATATATCACATAGTGCTATCGGTTGGACATCATCTCTCTGAAGAACAAAACCTAAGTGGGACCTTCCCATTCCTCCAGTGCCAATATGCCCAGTTAATAATCTCTCATTAGCACCCAAGATATTCGGAGGAAGTATAGACTTGTAAACCTGCGATTGAGCAGTCCTCACCAAACCTGCGCCTAAAGTTACCCCTAATGCTGTTTTTGTTGCTTTCTGAATAAAGTCTCTTCTTGACACATCACCGCGCTTTTTCATCTTTATCCTCCTATATGTAATTATAATTTGTTATGCTCATAACTGTATCTCAATTAAAAGAATGGGAGATATATACTATTACAAAAATAACCTCATTCACAATCCAAAAATCTCTATGAACTACTACTCGAATTACTAAAATTCCACTTAATACATAAAATATAGTGATATAATGTGAACAGTGTAATATAATTAATCCAAGACTGTAAATTTTCTAAAAGGGCATTTTTATGAGGCAAGCCAAAACAGTAAGTTTATTTTTCCTATATTTTATAACACTTATCTTATGTATCACCCTCTCTTGTTCTAACAACACTCCCCCAAATATTCCTGATGAAAATACTGATACCGAATATATAGAGGGAAACACACAAACCACAGATGGAGAGATTACAGAAGGCGAGGGGGAAAACTCTAACAACACAGATGGAGAGATTACAGAAGGTAGTATTTCATCTGAAGGAGAAGAAGGCGAGCCATCAGGAAGTGATAATACATTTACAAGTGCAGTGATTTTTGACTCAAGGGACGAAAACTATGGTGAACCCGAACCTACAACCGAAGGTGGAGATTCCGGCTCAGAAAGAGATTTAATCGAGCCTGATGTGATAAGAAAATTAGAAAATTATCTTTTCGTCCTAAATCAATTTAGAGGATTAACGATTGTAGACCTTACTGAGAAAAAAGTTGTCTCAAATGTTCCATTATATGGCTACCCCCGCGATCTGTACATAAAAGATAAATATGCAATAGTTTTAATTGGTTACACTATATCTCATACTGTAGAAAATGAGGTGTTAACAAAAACGACTGGTGCCAAAGCAATAATAATAGACCTTTCTAACATATTCGAACCTCAAATTCTATCTTCTATTCTACTCCCCGGGGATTTTGTAGATAGTAGAATAGTGGGTAACATTTTATATGCAGTCACTTCCGACTACTATTACTATTACGAATACTCTGAGGAAGTCACTGACAACACACCTAACTCTTCTTCCTGGGCTACAGAATGGGGTTCCAGATGCTGGATTACAAGCATAAATATATCCACACCTTCTTCTCCAAAATTAGTCGAAAGAATAGAGTTTCCAGGATATGGAACAGTCGTTCAGGCTACAAATCACTCAATATATATATGCATTCCTGATTGGAACACAGGAAATACCTCTATCTCATATATTGATATTTCAGACCCTAATGGCGACATAACTCAACTTTCCTCAGCAATGGTACCAGGGTATGTCTCAGACAGATTCAAGTTAGACGAGTGGCAAAATTGCCTACGAGTTGCTTCAAATACATCGTGGAATAGTCGAAACACATTTATAACTATATTTGATGTATCCACACCAACTAATATACAACTATGCTCACAAATCCAACTCTCAGAGGCCCAAAACGAGACTCTTTATGCCACAAGGTTCGCCCAAAACTATCTATACTTAGTCACATACCTCACTATAGACCCGCTCTTTATAGTGGACCTATCAGATCCACATAATCCAGTGGTAAAGGGACAACTTAAAGTCCCTGGATGGTCTATCCACATCGAGCCAATGGAAAATAACCAACTTATAGCATTAGGAGTAGACGACCAAGATAACCAAAGACGGGTGAAAGTCAGCTGGTTCGATGTTTCTGACCCAACAAATCCAACAGAAGTATCCACTGTCTCAATAGGAGAGGGGTGGGTGTGGTCCTCCGCTTACTCTGATGTCAAGGCTTTCACGATTATAAACGACTATATTATCGTCCCATTCTCCGGCTGGCTCGATAACCAATATAAAGAAAGACTGCAATTTATCAAGTCGCTATGGAATGAGAAATCTCTCTTACCGTTAGGATATGTAGACCTTCGTGGACAAGCCCTCAGAACTATTAAACATACTGATTACTTTTACTCAATCACGACTGAATATGTCCATGAAATTACATTAAACCCCGAAGAAAAACCCCTTCTTACAGGAGTGGACATACCTATTGCAGAATATACTGCGGATGTGCTCGAAGTTAACAACTCAAACAATATAATAGAAATTATTACAGACACTGAAAAATCTATACTTACTGCCCAGCTAAAGAATAACCTAAATGAGATACTTGATAAGCTTGAGATCAAAACCTCTGGATACTTTTTCGATGCCACAAAAATCTCTGACGATACCATCGGAGTAGTGCTAAATGATTGGAATCCTAACTCATCCTTCGAATTAAATTATAGAGTCATACTGCTACAAGCTAAATCTACAAATTCTATCCCCAAATTAGAAATTATAAGAGACGATTTTATACCTCTCACACCTATCTACTACTGGTGGGGGTATTTAGAATATAATGCATCAGTAATTAGACCTTACCCTTATCACTGGAATTATGGAAGCTATGTCCCTAACGAACTATTATTCGTAATAGAAGATAAACTAATCTTGAGAGGCAGAGGCGAGAAATTCGACTCAACTCTTGGAGATGAAACTATTCCCTCGGAGGGATTCGCTATAATAGATTCCGCTCCCGAGAATGCAATCAAGACAGTTGGATTAGGATTTTCCAATATAGTTAATTTAATAGAGGCGGAGGGGAGAATTTTTCTTACCACCCAAAAGTTCATTGACTCTGTTCAACCTCCACTCACATCTTATTACCTTAGTGAGATCTCTCTCGACCCGTTAAACATAACTGAACCAGTAAATGTCCCCGGTGTGATTACCTCAGCGAATTCATCAGCCGGCATCTATTTCCTAAAGGATTGGCAGTATGTAGACTTAGACAACACATCTCCTCCACCTTATTATTACACACAATACGAAACTTGGTTTAGGAGTATTGAGATAGTTGACGGTAGAGCAAGTATTATCGACTCCTTCAATACGAAACTATCATGGGCTCAGTTCTATCCTGATATGTCAAATTACCTACTATATCTCAACAACCAGGATAACTTGCTTACCTTACACAAATTAGATGTTTCTCCTGATGGGAAATTCACAAACTATACTGAGAAAACTCTCGGGGAATCTCTGTGGGGAGAGCTAATACACTGCAAAAAACCTTATGCATATCTCGCCATAGATAGTGCTTCTTTAGTGAGCGTTAACTTAGATACTCAACCTCCCATACAGATTCTAAATCTTATACCCCTATCTTCTTATCCCATCAAGTACAGAGTAGGAAACGATGACTTGTATATTATCTTTGGCCTGGGCGGATGGTCTAAGGTAAAACTTTTAGAAAATCCACAATCGAATTAAAAACTATACTGTAACCTTCTTCTCTAAACCGAGGCCTTCAGCACGAAGTTTCTTATACCTTTCCATCAAATCTACAAACTGTCTAAATAAATATCTACTGTCATGTGGACCAGGGGATGCTTCAGGATGATACTGTACACTAAATACAGGTAATTCTTTGTGAGCTATACCTGAACAAGTCATGTCATTCAAGTGGATATGTGATATGAAAACTTTCTCTTGGTCAAGAGACTGTGGATCAACAGCAAATCCGTGATTTTGAGAAGTAATTTCTACCCTACGAGTAGCCATATTCATCACGGGTTGATTTGCTCCGCGATGGCCAAACTTAAGTTTGTAAGTCCTTCCACCCAGCGCATGTCCGATAATCTGATGGCCTAAACATATTCCCATTATCGGAACATTATGTCGCATCAAAGTGCGGACTATTGGATAAATGTATCCTAATGCTGCTGGGTCACCTGGTCCATTCGACAATACAACACCATCAGGATCATAGGATAATATCTTCTCTGCTGTCGTAGTAGAGGGAACTACTATTACCGCACAACCATTTTCTCTTAGAAGCCTGAGGATATTGTACTTTACCCCAAAATCCATTACCACTACCTTAAACCTTGGATTCTCAGGAAGCTCCCATTCATAAGGCTCATTTATGGTGGCCTCTTTTACATAATCACTTCCCGCCATATCGGGTGCATCTTTCGCTTTTCTTACTAATGAGTCTATGTTAAAATCTATCGTACTAATAACAGCTTTCTGATTTCCCTTAGTTCTCAATATTCGAGTAATTTTTCTCGTGTCCACTTGGTCTATTGCAACCACTCCGTATTTTCTAAGAAACGCTGGAAGAGACATACTCGCTCGCCACGAACTTGGAGTAAAGCAACACTCTCTCATCACAAAGCCTCTTGCGAAAACTGTTCTTGACTCTACATCCTCTTCATTACACCCATAATTACCTATATGGGGATAAGTCATAGTAATGATCTGGCCTGCGTAGGAAGGGTCTGTCAGAATTTCCTGATACCCCGTCATACTCGTATTAAAAACCAACTCTCCCAGCGATTCGCCCTCAGCGCCCACAGACCTACCCCAAAATACTGTTCCGTCCTCAAGAACAAGTACCGCATCTTTCCATTCCATGACTCAACTCCGTAATTCTATAAAGTTTTTTTATTGCAAAACTGTTGTATTATACTATTAAAACGATTAATTAATCTAATTTATTCTCATTTGGAATTTATTTAGTGTTGATGCTGTTAAATAAACTGTGGTATTAGTAAGTTTATCACAGTTCAAAATTGGAGATAATAGCTAATGGTTAAACGAAAATCTGACGAGGAATTAACAGACTTAACCCTCGAGCTTATAGGCGTTCCAAAGTCCTTGCTAAAAAAAGTAAGAAAGTGTTGCCTCTCTATAATTCCCAATGAAATGAAAGATGTCTCCTACCTCTGGATCCGTATAACAAAAGAGGCGACAGAAAAAAAAGAAAATGGACATCACAAAAGACCTACTTTAGAAGATTGGCTATGTATAGTGGACGAATGTGCTTCAGAAGGAGTTAAATGGTTAGTTGTCACTACGGAAGTTCCCATTAACAAACTTGGATATATTTTAGAAATTTGCAAATGGGCCCAGAACACTTACGAAATGAAAGTGGGTATATACCTAAAAAGAAATACCATCAACGACGAAGAGATTAATGTTTTAGCAGAGCTCAATAAAAAATTAACCCAAGTGTTTGTGAAAAAAGAAAACCTTAACAATTTCCGGAAACTAATATCAAATGGCTTTTTTGTGGGGATTGCAAACCCCCAGAGTTATGGAGAAAAGCCTAACTGTGAAGGAGCAAAAAAATTAGTTTTTTGTTCTTCTACTGGCTCTATTTATACATGTGGATTAGTAGAAGGGAAAAAAGAATATAAACTCGGCGATATATATGAAAAAGAAATTAAAGAGATAATTGAAGACCCCAAACTCCCACACAAGGTTCAAGAAGAAATCCATTTTCTCAGCGAGAAATGTGATGGATGCCCCTCTCTTCTTGCTAAACACATTAGCCAAGAAAAATAACCCAATCTATACCACTACTAATAAATCAAATAGTAGTATTATTGTGTTTTCTCAAGTTTCCCACCAATAACCGCAGAGAGTTCCTCCTTTTCAAACCTCACCAAATAAATGTTTGTTTGACCTAACATCCCGATAATCCAAGGGGGATCAGTATTTACAGGACTACTGTAAAAACACATATACACATAATCGCCACGGACTGCAACTCCCCCGTAAGAAGTATCTCCACAACTTGGAAAATCTAAAATATGGTTTAATCTATCGGGCTCTACAACAAAGAGTGAAGTTCTTTTCTTATTAAGTATACTACCCGTGTACCAAAAAGGAGTTTCATTCCGTAAATCTCTTCGACCTAAAGCAAGGACTTTATCCTTCCACCTGAACAAACATGGACCATCTAATCGAGTGATTCCCGAAAATGTTTTTTCCCATTGATTATAAGGGCATTTAGAAACCGCAATTAAAGTCCCTCCTGCAGGATCCCCAAATATAGAATCTGATTTTTCTAATCTCAATGTGGCTAAAATTGTATGATCCCCCAAAAATTCAAAATCAGTTTCGTCAGTTCTATCTCCCTCGTGAATAACTGAGACCAATTCCCACTTTATCCCTTCCTTAGACCTAAACAATGCCGATTTCCCATGTCCACTCCAATAACCTGTAACATACCAATTAACAAAATCAACCGTTTTAGGTCTCCACAAAAGCCATCCCTTTGCATCTCCCTCTATCTCTCTCAAAGCACTCCATTTAATCCCGTCTCTTGAATATGAAAAATATGTAGTATACGGCTCCGCATACAAATCTCTATTGGGAAGAACATACAAGAACAAATTTCCATTTATCACAGCAAACTTTGGATCACGAATATCCTCCCCTGGGATTGAAAACTCCGCAACTTTTCTCCAGTTAACCGCATCGAAAGAAGTCCAAAGAAAAACCTTACTATTACTCGTCCCAAAGTGAAAATAAGAGTTTTGATGAACCAACCAAAAATTTCCCCGCCATAATGTCAAATCAGAATTCGAATTGTGTCTCCCGTCACCGAAAACTACCCAAAAATCATAAAAATTGTCACCATCACCAAATAATGTGCTAAATCTCCCCCCGCTAATGAATATCAAAATACACACAACTAATATCCGAATACTTCTTCCAAATCCTAAATAAAATTTCATACAAGAATTCCACATTGATTTCTGTTTTTAGTTTATACATAATAATTACTTTATAAATAATTATGAAAAGAGTTTATTAATTATAATACAGATCGTAAAAAAACCAGGAGCCTCGAAAATGAACTTTAGCCATCAAAAACAACCCAGAAGAGAATTCATCAAGACTGCAGGACTTTTAAGTTCTACTACTTTATTAACAAATCAAATCCCTAAACAAGCTAACCCCAGGAAACTTGAAACATTAGCATTAAACGGTGGAAAGCCTGCGGTTACTATAACTCCCCCAGATGCTACCAAATGGCCTATATATACAGAAGAAGAGATTCAGGCTGTATCTGAGCTATTGCGAAACCCAAGCTATGCCCCAATAGCAGAGTTCGAAGAAGCATGGAAAAAATATTTTGAGTGTCCTTTTGCAAAAGCCCACTGTAATGGAACGAGTGCTCTCACCTCAACTTTGTTTGCATTAGACCTTCCCCCAGGGAGCGAAATACTCGTACCAGACTACAGCACCTGGTTCCCAGTAGTTCCCATGAGGTTTTTCAAATATGTACCCGTATTTGTGGACATAAATCCAAAAACACTAAACATAGATGTAGAAGATTGTAAGAAAAGGCTGTCTCCAAAAACGAAAGCAATTATGCCAGTGCACTGGTATGGGGTTCCTTGCGATCTGGATTACATCGACGAATTCGCTAAAGAACACGGATTAGAAGTGATTGAAGATGCAAGCCACGCTCACGGAGCAAAACTTAAAAATGTCCTAATTGGAAAATGGGGAAGAATGGCAGGTTTTAGTCTCCAAACAACAAAGCCTCTACCCGCAATTGAAGGCGGAATGGCTATGTACAAAAACATAAGAGACTATGAGCGTTCCGTTACCTATGGTAATTACGACTTACCCAAAACCTTCCCTGAAGATAGTCCCTATCGCAAATACCAAGGAACTGCCTTTGGTGGTAAACTGAGAATACATCCTGTCGCTGCAATACTTGGTCGTATCCAACTCAAATACTTGGACCAAAAAAACAAAACTGGCGTGGCTCAAATGAAAAAACTCAATGATGCTATAACCCAACTACCAGGCCTCACAGCACAATATGTCAGACCCGACGCAGAAAGAGTGTACTATTCCAGAAATCTATTGTTCATCGACGAAGCAAAAGCAGGTGCATCTCGGTCAGCAATAGTAAAAGCTCTCAAAGCAGAAGGGGTAGACATTGTCGAATATCAGTGGACTCTCTTGCATACCTACCCCATCTTTAGTGAATCCCAGTGGTGGGAATATATGCCAGTACTACCTAAAGAAGGCACTCCAAAAGGATGCGATGAGGCAAATAAAACGACCATTTCCTTACCCTATTTCACAACTGAACAACCAGAACTGGTTGAACAATATATTCATGCATTTGAAAAAGTATGGGCACATATTGATGAGTTAAAATAATTTTGGCTAATACCCCAAAACTATATATCTAACATAAAAGTCAAAAATAGAGAAAGGAGAAAATGTTATGTCACAAGTAATCAATACATCTCCACCCATTGTTGAAGTGTATAACCCAAGAACAGGTGAGTTACTTTACTCCTTTAGTGAAATTACTGAACAAGATGTTGATAAGATGTATGAGACTGCTCAGAAAGCCTTCGAAAAAATCAGTGCAATGACCGTTAGGGAGAGATTGGAAGAACTGGATAAAATAAAACAATACCTAATAAAAAATCGAGAAGAAATCGCCAAATTCATAACAAAAGAAACAGGTAAGTGTCTAACTGACGCCTTGATCCTTGAGCTTTTCCCTTCTGTAGACCAAATCGACTACTACCAAAAATATGCAGAAAAAATATTGAAAGACCAAAAAGTCCCGACTCCACTTCTACTAATGGGTAAAAAGTCCAAAATAGTATATGAGCCCCTCGGAGTAATACTGATAATATCCCCTTGGAATTACCCTTTCCATCTGTCCTTCGTTCCATTTGTCTGTGCATTCGTTGCCGGAAACTCTGCAATCATAAAGCCATCAAGGTTTACACCTCTAAAAGGATTGTATGAAAAAATTATTGAAGAATCCGGATTTATGAAAGGAGCTCTTCAAATTGCTTATGCAAGTAGAAAAACAGCAAACTTATTAATCGAAAAAAGACCAGCAAAAATACACTTCACTGGAAGCGTAGAAGTGGGCAGAACAATAATGAGACAAGCTTCACAATACCTCATCCCTGTGGAATTAGAATTAGGTGGGAAAGACCCTATGATAGTTTTTGAAGATGTGAACCTCGAGAGAACTGTAAATGGCGCTATTTGGGGAAGTTTTACCAACTGTGGACAAACTTGCACCTCAGTAGAAAGAATCTTTGTCCACGAGAAAATATATGACGAATTCGTAAAACTAATGGTCGAAAAAATAAAAAAACTTAGAACACTTGCTAATACTCCTAATCCGAGTGACGAAGCCGAACTCGATGTAGGCTGTATGACAGCCGATTTCCAAATCGAAGAAATAGAAAGTCAGATTAAAGAAGCAAAAGAAAGAGGCTGTGAAATTTTATGCGGAGGTGCAAGGGAGGGCAAAAGTCACGCCTTTCCACCTACTATCGTGACGAAAGTAGGTAGAGATTATAGAATTCAATATCACGAAACATTCGGACCTGTAGTAACAGTTACCCCATTCAAGACAGAAGAAGAAGCAATCAAAATGGCTAACGACTCCCCTTACGGTTTATCTGCAAGTGTGTGGTCCGCCGATCTAAAAAGAGCTGAGAGAGTAGCAAGAAAAATTGTCACTGGTAATGTTTCTATAAATAATGTCCTCGCCACTCAAGCAAATTCAGCCCTACCTTTTGGAGGTATCAAAGATAGCGGTTTTGGAAGGTATAGAGGAGCCCAAGGATTATATGCCTTCTCTAATATAAAAAGTATACTCATCGACCGTCAGTGGGGCAGATTAGAAGCTTACTGGTATCCCTATTCACGACAGAAATTTAACCTATTCTCCGGAGTTTTTGAGTGCGTATTCAGAAGAGGACTATTATCCCTCCTCAAAACAGCGTGGCTTGGGCTAAAACTCGAAGTATTATCGTGGAAGCATAGGCTATGATAGAAATAAATGATTTAGATGAACTTAAAAAAATCATAGAAAACTCGCAAAACAATACTATACTAATTTTTAAGCACAGCACTCGCTGTCCCGTTTCATCCCATGCTAAAAAAGAATTGGAAAAATTCCTTGAAAAATACCCTCAGTTTTCTTCAAAGGCATATCTCATAAAAGTAATCGAATGTAGACAACTCTCAAATTATATTTCAGAAATCACAAATGTAGAACATCAATCACCTCAAATCCTTATCCTCAAAGATGGAAAGGTAACTTCTCATCTTTCCCATTTCAAAATTACTGCAAAAAGCATCGAGGCATCTATCTAACTTATCAAAAAAATTTAATAAAAACTTTAAATTCAATACAATATTTAGTATTATATAAAGTGTATACTATATAATTGGCAATAATTGAATCACCATGGTATAGAATTATAAACACTCAAGGATATTCCAAAGTGAGATTCGATTACCCAAAAAGATTTTTCCAAAGTGCAGGAAAAAGTCTCTTTACTAAACGGAACAGTCTATCAAACATAGACGATTCCGTGTCTGAAGAAGAAAAAAAGGATCTCTTAGGACAAAAAGAACTCCTAGAGTCAAATTCTGAAGGTTTTTTAGATTCCCTGATAGAACTCGCAAAAAAAATATCTTTAGAATTGAGCCGTCTAAAATTAATACTTGAAGAAGCAAAGAAAAATCCAAATTCAAAAGACTGGGTAGAGACAGCACTTGGAATGCTCGGAAATGCTGTGAACATTGCACATAAATACAGCCATCATGAGTTAGAAAAAATAATTATAAACATGGCAAGGATATTAATCTCAGCTGATAGAGTAGGTAAAGCAGGGCTAATAGTAGAGGAGCTCTACATTTTACACGCCGAACTATGCATTTTAATTGCCGAGTGCATATTGGGAAAAGGAAAAAAAGAGACCTTTGAAAAAATAAGCTCTACTTATGCAAATATCTCTTCAAAGATTGAAAAAATGGGTATAAAATTGATATCTGATGATGAAGAATTAAGGGAACAAATAAATGAAGACTTTTCACCAAATACAGAAGAATCACCTTTAACACAAAATACTTACTCTGCTTCTCCAGTTGAAAAAAACAACACACAGGATTTTCCACTACCTGAAATAGTCGAATCATCCTCGGTAATAACATACAGTGAAATAAAGCCTAAAATCGGTGAGGATGCGATTGTTCATAATCTTACTCAAAATAGCTCAGAGCTTGTAAGTCAAAAAGAAGACACAGTAGAACCCACTGCTCAGTTAACTCAAACTTCGTCAACAGTTATTGGAAATATAAACGAGATAACTCCTATTACTGAAGACGAATCTCCAAAAGTACAACCCCAATCTAACCAATTCTCAGAAAATTCTGCCTCTAACCTACAAACCGAAGACATATCCAATATAAGCTCGGAAATATATCCAGCTCCCCCTAAAGTAGAGTCTTCACAATTGGACTACATGCACTCCACCACTACCATACTGGAAACTATAAAAAATGAGAATATCAAAGAGAAACTAAAAGCAACGCTGAAGGCACTCGCAGAAAACTCTCCAGAATTAGCAAAGCAAAAAGCAGTCGAACTTGCAATAGAAATCGCCAATTTAGAAATAGCGGAACTAAAAAATAAACAAAAAACTACCGAGATACAAATTGAAACTATTAAGTGTGAGATTGAACAAGTAGATATGTGCATGCATGAATGTAAATGTGAGGAAGAACAAGTTAGAAATGAACTATATACCCAAGAAAAACAGCGAGAGGAAATATTAAGGGACAAACAAAACTCAGAATTCGAATTATCCAAGATAAGAGAAGAACTACAAAATATAGAAAACCAGATTAAAGCTCTATTTAAGAAAAAAGAAGAAACAGAGCGGAAAATGCAAGAAGTTCAAGATTCAATTTGCAACATTGAGAAAAGCATAGATGATAATCAAAAAATCATACTGTCTATCAAGGAGAGCCTCTCAGAGCTTGGTGAAAAACTTAGAAGCCTAAATGAGAAAAAATTACTTCTCCTATCTGCTTTAGAAGAAAAACAAAATATATTAAAAGTTTTATCAGACCATTTAAATAAGAAAGAAAATACGCTAAATAAACTTGTAAACAGTCTTGATTTAATATCAGTTTATGCTAACCAATCGCTTGATCACTCTTCCCCTACTAACCCAATCCCAGACTTATTCAATGGAGTATCACAATGATTTTTTCATATAAAAACTTCTCAGCTATTGCTATAGATTTTGGTTCAGAGTGGGTTAAAATAGTTATCGGAGACTACTCGCCTCAACAAAACACTCTTGTCATTCGAACTCATGGTACTGCCCCATCGTCCTCATGCGTATCAAAAGGTCTTATATTAGATGTTCCTGATGCTACAGATTGTCTTGGGAAAGCACTAAGCAATGCTGGCTTAAATGGAAGTTCTAATAAAAACTTTCCTCAAACTGTCATCATTGGGTTTGAACACCCAGAATGCGAAACTGCCTTTGAAGAAGTACACAAAGAGTTTAAATCTAGTGAAGAAATTAATGAATCGCATATAAAACAACTAAAACAAAATGTCCACTCTAATATTCGGGATAAATACCTAAAAAAGTCTTTACACACCGAAGTTGCCACCTATGAATGGTATTGCGATGGAGAAAGAGTTTATTCACCTTTGGGAATGAGAGTAAAAAAAATCTCTCTTAAAGCTTACCTAATCACAGTCAAACAGCTACTCACAAATAACCACTCCATTTGTGTTACGCAAATACCGCCATTTGATAATCAAAAAATAATTTTCCACTCATATACTCCAATAGCTTCAATATTTACTACCCTATCCGCCTCGGAAAGAGCATTAGGCTCTTTAATTATAGATTTTGGCAAAGACATTACAAGCCTTGTATTAGTAAAAAATGAAAGTATCTTATTTTCTCGTACTATAGACTTAGGAATCAAGAATATTATACCGAGTGTCACATATGGATTTGATACAAAATTAGAAGACTCTAAAAAACTTGTCTTTACCTATGGTATTTCAGATGAAATCTTAAACAAAATTAATCTCGTGCTAAATGGGGATCCTCAGAATATCTCCAATTACGACTTTTCTAAAATTCCCAGTCTCCTTCCTAATTCAAGCAACCCAGTACTCTTACAAAACGGGAGAATAGTTCAGAAAACAGATATAGAATTTGTCATCACAGTCCTACTATTTGAGCTCTTCCACAAATTATGCTTTAAATACATACATAATAAAAATTTAGTCAGTGAATTTAATTATGTCTATCTTATAGGCGGAGGTTCTCTGATACCTAATCTAACTAAACTTGTGGAGACACTCTTTAGCATCCTTAAAATCCCCAAGATAGTGAAAATTGGGTATCCATTAGGAATTCAAAATCTCCCTTCCGATTTAAACTCACCCCTATTCACACCTGTTTTAGGACTTCTAAAATACTCATACCTAAGTTACATCCAGTCTGGAAAAAATAGAAGCCCTCTTTCCTTCGTAAGAAAACTATTTCCTTCGTTTATACAAAACATGCTCTTTTGATATGCCTTAATGATATAAAAAAATTAAGGGACTAAAGCTTCTATATGCATTAGTCCCTCGGGTAACAGAAAATCTATAGTAGGCTTTTGTAATAAGACCAGAACAAAAGCATAAAGGTTTCAAAATTTGCTAAAATTATCGCTATCTTTTTCAATCATTTTTCTCCGTGAATAACACAATCTCAACTAAATTTGGACAATCCGCTTATGAATAAGAACACAGTAGAACCCAGGCTACTTAAAGGCTTCCAAGATTCCTTACCTCCCAAAAGCCAAATCAAACAACAAATAAAAAGCAAAATTTCTCAGATATTTGAAAATTATGGATTTGTATATATAGAAACGCCTGCAATAGAACCTACTGAGATTCTACTCGGTCCCGGGGGAGAAAACATCGAAAAAGAAATTTTTTACTTCAACACTCCCGAGGGAGAAAATGTATGTTTGAGATTCGACCATACTGTTCCTTTTGCAAGACTAATCGCCCAATATCCCGAGGTAATAAAACTCCCATTCAAAAGATATACAATAGGTCCAGTATGGAGGGCTGATAAACCCGGCTTAGGTAGATATAGAGAATTCATTCAGATGGATGCAGATATTGCAGGAACAAATGACCTTTCTGCCGATGCCGAGATTGTATCTATAATGGTCGATACTATGAATTCTCTCGGTTTTAAAGGCTTCCAAGTGCTTATCAACAATAGAAAACTTATAGACGCACTACTTATACAACACAGTATTACAGATATAATGAAACAAAAACATATTATGAGAGTAATCGACAAACTCCCCAAAGTTGGAATAGAAAATGTTAAAAAAGAATTGGGAGAAGGGAGAATAGATGAATCGGGTGATCCTATAAAAGGCGTGGGACTTCCCCGAGAGGTAATTGAGAGAATTATATCTTTCATAACTATTACAGGTGACACCAGAAAAGAAATCATCTCGCATGTAGAAAAATTCTTCAAGGGCGATCCAGAAGCTGAAAACTCTATAAAAGAAATGAAAGACTTAGATGAGTACTTAGAAGCATTAGGAATCTCCGATTCAGTAGCAGTGTATTCGTTATCCCTTACGCGGGGTTTAGACTATTACTCCGGACCTGTATTTGAGACTGTTCTCCTTCAAGCTAAACAAGTTGGCTCTGTGATTGGTGGTGGACGGTATGACAGTTTAGTCTCCAGGTTTATAGAGAAACCTGTCCCCTGCACAGGTATGTCAATAGGTTTAGACAGGCTCATTTCAGCAATGGAACAAATGAATCTAATCCAACCTAACCAGTATTACCCCTACGAAGTAATTATTGCACGGATAGGCAATGTTCCTATGAAGCAAGCTTTAGAATTAGCTAAAGTACTTAGAGAAGCAGGCATAAAAACCAGTGTATATATGGGGAATAAACCAAGACCACCCCTAAAAGATCAACTATCACTCGCTGACCATTACAACATACCAGTTGCGGTAATTATCGGAGAAGAAGAACTTAATAGAGGTGAAGTGTGTATTAAAGACCTATACTACGGCGAAAAGGCAAGAGAAGGTATAACAAACAGAGAAGAATACAGAGGAGCTGGAAGAGTTAGCCAACTTACAGTTCCCAAAGAAAAAGTAGTGGATACAGTAAAAGAGATGCTGAACTCTATAGTTACTTCTTCCTACCGACCCTATTATTAGATAAACAAAATTTTTCTCTCATTGATTCACATCACTAATTACGGGATCTGTCTCAGATGGGATTTGTGATTCGTTATACCTAATTATCCCAGTCTGATCAACTCTGAAGTACCTAATACCTGAATATCCCCAAGTCTCTGGTGAGGCATAACACACAAATCTTACAGTATCTACTTGAGGCATAGAATAAACATATCCCTGTCTCAAACACCCCTCACTCCAAGAACCATCCAAATAACTGGTTAATTCAGTTGGCTGAGTATGCACTAAACTATCAAAAGATCCGTAAGTATTGTTAGAAGAGTGATAAGAAACCTGAGCGGTAGACACAGCCCTTAAATTCCAAATCGCCGCCGCCTCATTCGCATGTATTCTTGACCTTATCATCGAAGGGATAATTATCGCAGCTAAAATAGAGATTATAAGAACAACTATAGATATCTCTATCAGAGTAAATCCTTTCGGTCCTGATTTTATTACTGCCATTTTCTACCTAACTCCTCCCCCCAAAAATGACATACCCTCTTTTAATTGGACAATTTAATTTTAACACACAAAAAACATGGTGGTGGTCACCGGGAACCACCACCATGCACTCAGCACCACAGCCCACTTTCAATGGGCAAATTCAATTTATACTATTGAATTTCACCTATCGGAGGATCATTAGGTCCAGCTTGACCACTTGTGTTAAACCTGATTACACCACTTGCATCAGTGTAGAAATATCTATTTCCACTAATACCAGGCTCATCCGGATCGGCATTGCATGTAAAATTGTTTGGACTATCAGAAGCAAGGGTATATACATATCCCTGCTTAACTCCACCCCAATCACCCTCTAAGAATGGTGGATTAGCACCTGTTAAGTCATCAAAATTACCAGTGTACACACCATTAGCAGAGTTATAAGCCACTTCTGCACCTACGATAGCCTTCAAGTTACTAATAGCAGCGGATTCATTAGACTGCAGTCTTGACCTTAGAAGGTTGGGGATCGCAATCGCAGCGATTATAGCGATAATCGCTACTACAATCATCAATTCAATCAGCGTGAAACCTTTGTGTTTCATACTTTTAACTCCTTATCTTTTTTAGGTTAACTTGCTTAATTTTTTTCCCTTGACACCCGGCTGTCAAGGAAACTTATTTAATTTTGTATAATACTTATCAAGAACCGTGCCAAACTTTCAAAAAAGTACTGATTAAAAACTAAAAAATAAGTAACTAAATGTCAAGTACTTAGGAATAGCACATATTGGATTATCTTAAACTCCCCCACCCTACCCACTTGTTCAGACTCTGAAAGTGACAAAAATTGTCACTGAAAGACTTTATTTGACACTTCTCATTCACTTCTTCCACCAGAAAGAAGGCAGAAATAACACAAGTATTGTATACAGTTCCAATCGCCCCATTAACATCAAAAGGGATAAAACTACTTTTGCTAATTGAGGAATATTACCGTAACTTTCACAACCTCCTACTTTGTCCAATCCCGGTCCTACTCCCGATAGACAAACCATAACAGCAGAAACTGAAGTTTCTATGGGTAAACCAGTCCAACATAAGATTAGACTCCCCAACATTATCAAAATAATCCATAAAGCAAAAAAATCTCTAACCGCTTTCTGAATATCTTCACTTACCACCTGCTTACCTACAACAACTGCTCTCACGGCTCTGGGTTGAAATACCATAAAGAGTCTATTTTTAAGCATTTTCAAGAGTATTATAAATCTAATAACCTTTATACCCCCACTGGTAGAACCCGCACACCCCCCAACAATTACCATAACCATTAAATACCATCTAATAAAACTGTGCCAATTATCATAATCCTTAGTTGTAAAACCTGTACAAGTGAAAAGTGATGTAAAAGTAAAAGTAGAGTACCTCAATGATTCCCCAATCCCGAAAGTACTATCTTTACCGCCTGAATCATATACGCCGTGAACCCCCAAAAGGCACAGAGATATGAGCAAAACTGAGATTAGCCAAATTCCAATAAAATACTTCCACTCTGTATTTTTAAAAGGTGCTAATATATCTCCTCTTAGTACCTGATACATCAACGAAAAATTGGTTGCACCACAAAGCATAAAAACTATAGTAATTATTTCAATGGGTAAACTTTCAAATGAGTCTATACTTTTGTTTTTTGTAGAAAACCCTCCCGTGCTCAAAGTAGCAAAGGAATGACATACCGCGTCAAAAAGACTCATTCCACATAGAGTCAACAATATGGTTTGAATTACAGTGAGCAATATATACACAAGCAAAATCTGTCTCACAGTTTCTTTGATCCGTGGCTTTATGAACCTCACATCAGGAGCAAAAGATTCCGACTCTAATAGGAACCTACCCCCAACTCCCAAATAAGGGAAAACTGATATGAAAATTACAACTATCCCCATACCACCCAAAAAGTGAGTAAAAGCCCTCCAAAATAATAAGCCCTTGGGTACTAACTCCACCTTTTCTATAACTGAAGCTCCCGTGGTAGAGAAACCAGAAACCGATTCAAACACCCCATCCAGTAGAGAAAGAGTCCCGGAGAAATAGTATGGCAGTCCACCAAGTATTGTTATAAAAAACCATCCCAAGCCTACTAAAGCAAGCGACTCTTTTATCTGAATCTTTCTATCCTCTCCTTTTATAAATGGATAAGTTGCACCAAAACCTACCAAGCCTAACCCCAATACAGTAAAAGCAGAATACAAAAAAGTACCTAAAAGAGAACTAAACTCTCCATAAACCAAAGCAGGAATCAAAGGAAGCAAGAAAGCAAAAGAATATAACACTAAAAATCTACAAAGGTAGTTTATTACTATTATATAGTCCATAAATCTCTAAATAATACCTATCCAAAAAAACTTTTATTAACTTGTTCTATCTTCCCCGACTCACAAACCATCACTATCCTATCTCCCTCTTTAATTTCACTCTCTCCTGTAGGTATAACAGCGTACTCATCCCTAATAATACCCGCCACAACTCCACCTAACTTGCTTCTTATTTCCTTTAATGGTCTGTTCAAAAACTCAAAATTAGACTTCACAGCGTATTCAGCAATTTCCACCCCTCTGAGATTTAACAAATGACCTACTATGTCATTATATACTATTCTCATCACCTTATTAGCTAAACTCACATAGGGAATCACTACCAAATCTATACCGAATCTCTCAGTTACTTCAGCAAACTGCATGTTGTAGATTACACTTACTCCATAAGGTATTCCTAAGTCTTTCGCAATTGAACACGCAAGTAAGTTTCTCTCATCATCGTTAGTGGGTGACACAAAAACATCATAATCTCTGACCCCTTCAAAAACATCCTCATCCTCAAGAGGATCCGCATTTACCACTTCCACGAAACTCTCCTTAAATAATTCTGATAAAACAACCGCCCTATTCTTGTTTCTCTCAAATATTTTTATTCTACTAACCTTCTCTTTCAATTGCTCTACCAAACTTATAGTTATATTAGACCCTCCTAAAATTGCTACTTTTTTTCTTTTATCCCATTCCCCCGTAAAAATTTTCATATTCTTAATTATTTCATCCCTCTTACCAAATAGGCCTATGATGTCGCCAGCTGATATAATTGACTCCCCAGTAGGAATCTCTACTTTCCTGCCAGATTTTAAATACCCGATAACAAATTTACCTTTTAAAGAATCCATAATATCTTTCAAAGTCTTACCACTGTATTTGAACCCCTTATAAACCCTCACTTCAAAAAACTGTATCCTGTCATTTCCATACGATTCGGAGACTAATACCCCAGGATACTCCAAAAAATCCGCAATATCACTTGCAGCGAGATAGTCTGGTGAAAGTAAATAATCTACACCTAAGATACTTTCATACAATACTTCATTTCTCAAAAATAAAGGATCAGAAATTACCGCTGCTACACTCTGAGATTGAAACCCTTTTGCACAAGCTCCCACTATTAAGTTAATTACCTCGTCACCCAAGACAGAAATGAACAAGTCACAACCAGAAAGAAGCGTTTCCTGTATAATATTCAAATCTAAT
Source organism: Candidatus Hydrogenedentota bacterium (assembly GCA_026415215.1). Taxonomy (GTDB): domain Bacteria; phylum Hydrogenedentota; class Hydrogenedentia; order Hydrogenedentales; family Hydrogenedentaceae; genus Hydrogenedens. Next base: position 5,629 of record JAOAHN010000028.1, on the reverse strand, counting down.
ACATCTCCTATCCTTGTAGAAACATCGCAATCTTTGAGCAACTTATCTAACTCTTCCTTTTCCTTATCTATTACAATTACCCTCACATCAGAATTCTTAGAAAGCCACTTTGCTATTAAGGATCCGGCTCTTCCTGCTCCTGCTATTACAACACTTTTAGATTTATTAACACTTTTAGATTTCATAATCTACACTCTCAAAACTAAATATATCCCTTTACCTCAATTAGAAAATGTGAAAGTAATATTATCGCAGTAGTAAACTTAAATTGGATGTGATTATATCACAAAATTATATTTGGCGAGGAAGAAAATATGAGACTCACATATTCACCCCATTACATAATCAACACCTTCTTGTTAGGATGTTTAACAATTCTTCCTTGTCTCCTCTCTTGGGGAGAAAATGATATTTCCAACTTCAAATTAGGCGATGTAATCATTGAAAACAAATGGGAAAAATTTCTTTCAGAAAGGTTTTTATACTCACCTTCTCAAATACAAAAAACCAGTGTAGGTGCTACTGCAATTGCCTGGGCTGAAAAATTACTCAGGGAGAGTTCACAAATACCACAAACGACATACACATTATACAGGGAGTTCCAGAAAAGTGGCGACAGAAAACTATTCGAAAAAGAGTACTTCCATAAACGAGCAATGTTAACGGCAACTGCTCTACTTATTTATTTAAAGGAAGATACAAACATCCTCCCTCTCTGTAACGATTTAATCTGGTCGATCTGCGAAGAGACTAATTGGGTAGTGCCTGCCCATGAAAGAAAGGAGAAATACACTTACATAGATTTATTCTCCGCGGAAACAGCAACTCTTCTCGCCCATATCCTCCTTTTCCTTGACGATAAACTACCTCAAGAAATCAAAGACAGGATAAAATACGAAGTGCAAAAACGAGTAATGTGCCCTTATCTATTTTACTCAGAAGATAAATACGGATGGGTTAGAGGATACAATAATTGGACGGGTGTGTGTGCAGGTTCTATCGGAGAAACATTCCTAATTCTCGAAGACAATCAGGAAATATTAAAAAAGGCTTTGAATCTCGTAATTAAACAATTATCAAGATTCATTAAAAATGCGTTTGCAGAAGATGGGGGATGTCTTGAGGGTATATCATACTGGAATTATGGCCTAACCCATTTCATCAGCTTTAGCGAATTACTCTACGAGTCAACTAATGGCAAAGTAAACCTACTCTCTAACCCCAAAATGTTTAGAATTGCACAGTATCCATATACTGTGTACCTCGGAAATCATAAATTCGCGAGCTTCTCCGATGCGCCATCTGAATTTCTACCTCACTCATTTATTGTGCACAGGATAGTTGAACGATTAATAGATTATCCTCATAATACCATTGCTAACAACCTTTCAGAACCATTGGAGCAAACTACCGAGCAATCACTCAAAGCATCACTTATTGACCTCACATATCTCCACGAATTGGCAAGCCCTGACCCAACCCATTGGCTATTCGGAAATGTTATAAGGAATATACTCTGGAGTATAAAATATGAGAACAAGCAACCAGAACCCATAATACTAAAGAGCACTTTTCTCCCTATTTCTGGGTTAGCAAGACTTGTATATTCACCTACTCCGAAGACGACCTACATTCTTGCTTGCAAAGCTGGTTCTAATAGTGAACCTCATAATCACAACGATATAGGCAGTTTCATCTTTTGTGTAAATAATACTATTTTCTTAACTGACCCGGGAGCAGGGTTATATTCTCGAGAGTATTTCAGTGCTAAAAGGTATGAAAACATCTTTGCCAACTCGTATGGCCATAGCGTTCCCGTCATCGGAGGTAAACCCCAAAGTGCAGGCGATAAATTCAGGGGGAAACTGTATTGGATAAATGAAACCAGCGTCAATGTCGATTTCACTAATGCGTATGATGTGCCCACACTCAAATCTGCTATTAGAACCTATAAAATTTATGAAAAAGGACTTACCATAACTGATTCTTTTCTATTCGAAAATAATGGCGAGCCAGTCCAAGAAGCCCTCTTAACTTGGCTACCTGTGAAAATATCTAACAAAAAAGCAATAATCACTTCAGAAAATGGCATTTTAGAAATAACCACATCTGTGGGTAAACTTTCTATGGAGTCGTTAAAGGACCATTGTATCAGGAACAATAAAGATGGAGTGCTTACTCGAATAACTATCGACATTCCTCCTAAAAAAGAAATTAAAGTCTTAATGAGAGCATCCTATATCCCTAATATAAACTAAATTTCAACTATATGCTCTTTCCAAGTTAAACTTCATCTAACACTTAAAGATAATAATCACAAAAAACTCTCCAGAATTGTGATTTCTGCTCTAAATTTGAAAGGGTGCATAGATATAAGAAAATAATGATATTATGTGAATATACTAAATAGTAGAAAATGTCAAATATGGAGACTCAAATTTGATAAGAAAAATCATATCTATCGACGAAGAAAAATGCAATGGATGTGGGCTATGTGCCTCTGTCTGTGCCGAAAACGCCATTAAGATTGTTAATGGGAAAGCGAAACTCATTTCTGATGCACTTTGTGATGGTTTGGGAGCGTGTCTTCCACACTGTCCCACAGGAGCCATTAAAATCATAGAGAGAGACGCTGATGAATTTGATGAAGATCTGGTCAAGAAAATGAGAAGCCTTTCTAAAGATCATCCCTTCTCAACTGTTTGCCCAACTATTCAACTAAAAAGTTTAGATATCACATCTACTATTTCTCACTGGCCTATAAAAATCAAATTAATTTCATCATCCGCTCCATTCTTCTCAAATTCAGACTTACTTATATGCGCAGACTGTGTTCCCCCCACTTACAAAAATTTCCACACTGAATTATCGGCACAAAAAGTACTTTTACTTGGGTGTCCAAAATTCGATTCCAAAGAACTCTATACAGATAAATTTGCACAAATCTTTAGTGAACATTCAATAAATTCAATCTTAGTAGCAGTAATGGAAGTTCCCTGCTGTCAAACCCTACCACATCTCGTATTGGCAGGCGCTCGAAAAGCTAACAAAAAAATATCTCTAACTAAAATAACTGTGAGTATAAAGGGTGAAATAATAAAAACTGAACTTATGGAATACTAATGAACACACTTAATCCTTCTCATAAAACTGCAGGCTATGTGATTTTCTATCTCTTATGTATTTCAACGGGCATACTCGCAGGAGTAGGTGTCTTTACTTTTTATTATGCCAGAGGATATTCATATCTAACAGATAACCCGAACGCATGTGCCAACTGTCATGTAATGAAGCCATATCTTGATTCCTGGCAAAAATCAAGTCACCACAATGTAGCAGTATGCAACGATTGTCATACTGGCCATACTCTAATTACTAAGTATTATGTCAAAGCAAGAAATGGTTACCACCACTCTTTAGCATTCACTCTCGGAGGCTTTCACGAACCAATTAGAATCACAGACTTCAATAGAGAAGTATTAGAAACTAATTGCAGATTCTGCCATCAAGACTTTGTCCAAAACATAGACTATCTTGACTCCCACTCACAAAGACTAAATTGCTCCACTTGTCATTTTAATGTAGGACATTTTAAATACTAAAAACAGGAGAGCGCCTATGAGTAAGAGGTTATTATTTAATGGGATACTAATAATACTCACTACTGCGATTATCACATTTGGCATCACAGCCCTACTCATAGATATTTTTGAAAAACAGCAAGAGGCAAAACAGACTTTCTTCAAAGTTGTGGAGATTACAGACGATACCGAAGATCCGGAAATATGGGGGAAAAATTTCCCCATACAATATGACCTATACAAAAGAACAGTGGATATGGTAAGAACTAAATATGGTGGAAGCGAAGCAATCCCCAGAACACCAACAGAAAATGACCCCCGCTTTATAGTTAGCCAATCAAAACTGGAATTAGACCCCCGTCTCAAAAAAATGTGGGCAGGATATGCTTTTGCCATCGATTTCAGAGAAGAAAGAGGGCACGCATATATGCTGGAAGATCAAACCTTCACAGGTAGACAACAGAGACCTCAATTTGGGGTGTGTACACATTGCCACGCATCGGTATATGTCCCATATAAGAAATTAGGTAATGGAGACATATTCAAGGGCTTTGAAAAAATGAATCCTATGCCTTATTCAGAAGCAAGGAAATTGGTTCAACACCCTGTTACTTGTATTGACTGCCATGACCCTAAAACAATGCAGCTGAGAATTACTCGTCCCGGATTCTTTGACGGAATAAAACTATTAAAAGCAAAAGAAGGTATTGAGAACTATGATCCCAACAAAATGGCAACAAGGCAGGAAATGCGAACCTATGTTTGTGCCCAGTGCCATGTCGAATACTATTTCAAAGGTGACGAGAAAAGGCTAACTTATCCATGGCACAACGGGTTAGAAGCGGAGAATATTTTGGCATACTACGACGAGATCAACTTCAAAGATTGGAATCACGAAGTAACAGGAGCACCAATGCTCAAGGCACAACACCCAGAATTTGAACTATGGAGTAAAGGCATTCATGCGCGGTCTGGTGTGGCCTGTGCAGATTGTCACATGCCCTATACTCGCATAGGTGCTCAAAAAGTTAGTGACCACCATGTTAGAAGTCCCTTGCTCAACATAAACCGTGCGTGCCAAACTTGTCATCACTTCTCCGAAGATGAATTAAAAGCGAGGGTAGAAACAATTCAAGACAGAACAGCAGAAATGAAAGATATAGCAATGGATGCTCTCATCGCTTTGATTGACAATATAAAATATTTCCAAGAAAAAGGCTTTCAGAATGAAAAGCTGGAAGAAGCAAAAATTTGCCAAAGAAGGGCTACTTTCTTGATTGACTTTGTAGAAGCGGAAAATTCAACCGGCTTCCACGCTGACCAAGAATCTGCAAGAATACTTTTCAAAGCAATGGACCACCTTCGAAAGGGACAAATCGCCCTCAAAGATGCCATTACACTTCACGAAGCTTACGGTGTAACCACACAATAGTTGAAAATTAGCATACCCTACAACTTTATTTTCCCTTATACCAATCGAAGTAGTAATTATTCTTCGGACCGAACCAGCCAACACTCCAAACTCTATTATATGCCCCGTATACATTCGTCGCAGGTGCCCATTCCCACCGCTCTGATGTGATATGCCCATCACACCATAAAATATTTGCTCTACCCCAATGCCTAAAATGGATAGTGGGAGACATGAAAACTCCTTCTATACCTCTCGGATTATCATAACTTACCGGTAAGGGCGGTTCAACGAAACTATACTCAACAATATATCCACTCTGGGGTATACCCGCATCTGCAAACATAATAGTTTCTCCCGGTTTCTGAATCATACGCTCGTTTATTCCACTCTTACACGCCCTTACTGGATCTTCCTCAATGGTAATCATCGAACCCACATACGCCATATTATAGCCATACCCGCCACAACCCGACTCGAACGCATTTATCACCTCGCCCAACCTTCTAAACTCGAAAAACTCTGGACATTCCTTAATTCTCCCATCAGGCAAATACTCAAAAAGGGGGGACTTTCTATAATCAAACGAAGAAGATGGATTAGGGGTCTCTCTTACACCTGTCTCTTATACACATCT
>JAOAHN010000024.1 GCA_026415215.1 Candidatus Hydrogenedentota bacterium | reverse complement strand
CATCTCACAAGTCTCTGAGCAAGTATAGCCTCAAGTGAAGCCGTTATCAAATACGGCTCTACATCCATATCTAACAAACGAGTGATAGTCTCTGGAGCACTATTAGTGTGTAATGTGCTCAAAACAAGGTGACCTGTTAAGGATGCTTCAACTGCAATCTGCGCAGTTTCAAGGTCACGGATTTCTCCCACCATCACTATATCAGGGTCTTGACGCAATATAGCGCGCAATCCTGCTGCAAATGTTAGTCCAACTTCTTCATTCACCTGGCATTGAATAACCCTGTCTATCTGCAATTCTACAGGGTCTTCCATAGTGATTATTTTCACTTCTTCGGAATTTAACTTATTAATACAAGCATAAAGAGTAGTAGTTTTTCCAGAACCTGTAGGACCCGTTACTAACAAAATACCATTAGGCCTAGAAAGCACATCATCTAACTTCTTTTTTACATCATCACTTAGACCAAGTTTATCTAAATCAATCCTAACTGCGGTACGGTCAAGAATACGAAGGACTACATTCTCACCATAAAGCGTTGGAAGAGTAGCCACACGGATATCAATTATACTATCACCTACTTTCAGTTCTATCCTGGAGTCTTGGGGAAGTCTACGCTCCCCTATGTCCATATTACACATAATTTTTACTCGAGACACAAGAGCAATAGCCAAATTTTTAGGAGGACTCACAATTTCGTGAAGAACCCCATCAATCCTTATTCGAATTCTAAACCTATCCTCGTAAACCTCGAAATGGATATCTGAGGCTCTTTTCTTTACGGCCTCAAGAAACACCAAATTTACAATCTTTATAACCTCAGGAAGCTGGGCAAGTTCAACAAGATTCTCTGTATCTTTTATTATTTCTTGGGTCCCAAGCTCCTCCAGTGTCAATTCCTGGGCTCCGACCTTTTCCTGTAATTCCAAAATCATTTCATGGATGGAATCCATTTCCACTGAGTAATTTGTTTTCCATGCTACCGCTATATCCTGAGGATTGCTTATAGCTCCTCTTACAGGCTGACCTAATATGTGTCTAAGGTCATCCAGTATCTGAAGGTTAAGTGGGTCAGCCATAGCAACTATAAGAACGCCATCCACCTCTTTTATCGGAATCACACTGTAAAACTTAGCGACATCGGGAGAAATTTTCCTTATGATTTCTTCAGGAATCTTAAGGCGAGTGACATCAACCTTCTCCATCCCCAGCTGAAGTCCCAGGGCTTCTACGATAGCCTGCTCATCACAATACCCCATTGAGACAAGAACTCTACCGAGAAACTCCCCCGTAAGACGCTGTCGCTGTAAAGCCTCATCTAACTGTAAAGGTGTAATTATACCTTGCTCAACTAATATTTCCCCTAACCTTTTCTGGGAGGCCTGAGAGATTACTCCACCACTCTGACTCTGTCTCGCAACTGCACTTGTCATACTGTTTATAATTACATCCCTTGTAGATTTACCATTTACGCAACTTCACTTCCCTTCTTAGGTCCTGATGGACCCTCCAACCCGAGTGCCTTCGCCGCCGCTTCAAACTCATCAGGGAATTGAGCTTTAGCAAGGCAATCTTCGTATTTACAAATCCCTTTTCTATATAAAGCTAATAAATGCTCATCTAATAAGTTCATACCATACTTGTGACCAGTTTGGATAGCAGAGGTTATACGATAAGTCTTATTCTCTCGAATTAGATTTTGTATAGCGGGAGTGCAATACATAATTTCGAATGCTGCCACCCGACCAAATCCACTCTTCCTTGGTACAAGAGTTTGAGAAATCACAGATTTTAAGTTACCTGCTAATTGAGTCCTTATTTGTTCCTGCTGATTACTCGGAAATGCGTCAATAATTCTGTCCACGGTTCTCGCAGCACCTGTAGTGTGAAGTGTTGCAAAAACCAAGTGCCCAGTTTCAGCGGCGGTTATTGCCGCCTCTATAGTCTCTAAGTCACGCATCTCACCAACGAGTATAACATCAGGGTCCATACGCAGAGCCCTTCTCAATGCCTCTGCAAATGTTGGTACATCTACTCCTACCTCTCTTTGAGTTACAATACTTTTCTTGTGCGTATGGTAATATTCTATTGGGTCTTCAATTGTAATTATATGACAATCCAAATTAATATTTATCCAATCTAACATCGTCGCAAGTGTTGTAGTTTTTCCTGAACCAGTGGGACCAGTAACAAGTATTAACCCACGGGGCATCATTAACAAATTCTGAATATGAGTGGGTAGACCCAATTCCTCAAATGTCATTATCTTCCTTGGAATTAGACGCAGAACCAATCCAACATATCCTTTCTGTTTAAAAATAGAAACACGAAATCTTGCAATATCTTCAAAAGCAAATCCAAAATCCGAACCCCCAACTTCCTGAAGTTCCTGCTGATTGTCCACCGAAGCTATACTCTTCATTAATCGCTCGGTATCTTCAGGTGTTAGAGGGTCCTCTCCAAAGAAAACTAATCTTCCATGTACTCTACCCACGGGCGGATTATCTACCGCCAAATGTAAGTCGGACCCTTCACGGTCTATCAACATTCTAATTAAACTTACCATCTCATAAGGCATATCTCACTCCTCCCTATCCTAAAATTGATCATTCATGCCGCAACACTTGGTTTTCTAAGGGGTTCATCTATTCTTGTTCTCTTATTTACCTCTTCTACCGTTGTTATTCCCATCAGAGCTTTTCTCCAGGCATCTTCTCTCATAGTAGTCATCCCAGATAGCCGAGCTTCTTTTCTTATAGCAGTAGCCGACTCCCCTCTCATTACCATTTCTCTAATTCTATCAGTAGTCATAAGAAGTTCATACACCCCCATTCGCCCTTGATAACCAGTCTGATTACAATTATCGCATCCACTCCCATGATAAAGGTCTACTTCATCCAAATTAACAGGAAACCCTAATCTTCTTACCTCATACTCTGGTGGAGTATACTTCTCTTTACATACCGGACATATAGTCCTAACCAATCTCTGAGCTAATACAGCTCTTATTCCGGATGCTACTAAGAACGGCTTCACTCCAATGTCTACCAACCGCGTAAAGGCTGTCGCAGTATCGTTAGTATGAAGTGTGGAAAACACTAAATGCCCAGTTAGAGCCGCTTTTATTGCGATCTCTGCTGTTTCTAAATCACGTATCTCACCAACCATCACTATATCCGGGTCTTGACGGAATATCGATCTTAATGCACGGGCAAAGTCCCATCCTATTTCATGATTTATTTGAACCTGATTGATTCCTGTAATTTGGTACTCAACAGGATCTTCAAGGGTAATTATTTTTACATCCGGCTGATTCAAAGTGTGGAGAGAAGCGTATAGCGTAGTAGTTTTTCCCGAACCTGTAGGACCGGTAACAAGCACGACTCCTGTAGAATGCTCTATTATCTTCTCCCACTGTTTCTGCATCTCGGGGCTAAAACCGAGTTGCCCTAAGCCTAACATTAATCCACTCTTATCCAATATACGCATCACAATACTCTCACCAAAAACAGAAGGGAGTGAACTCACACGCAAATCGATCACCTTATTACCTAATGTCATTTTTATTCGGCCATCCTGGGGTACCCGCTTTTCCGAAATATCTAATCCTGCCATAATTTTTAAACGAGATATTATAGCTGCCTGTGCTCTCTTAGGGGGAAGGGGCATCAGATGCATAACACCATCTATTCTGTATCTCACTTTCACATCTGTCTTACCAGGTTCCACATGAATATCACTGGCTCTTAAACGAAAAGCCTCAAGTATCATCTGATGAACATACTTAACTACAGGATTATCTATATCGCTCTCATCCATCCCCTCTGTACTTATTGTACTTGAAGTAGACATCCTCGCCTCATCTACACTTATACTACTCAATGAAATCTCACTCGCACTAAGACTCGAGGCAGAACTAAAAGAACTATCCAGGGCACTCACATTTGACATAGTTGAAAGAGAACTCAAGCTACTCGCACTACTTGCAGAGCTTAACATTGACTCTACAGTTTGTTCTTGGACTCCATAATATTTAGCAAGTGCTACTGAAATTTCTTCTTGAGTGGCAAGAACTGGCTCTATAGGTCTCTCCAAAAGTCTCGATATATTATCTAAATTGTTCACATTGGTTGGGTCAGAAGTAGCAATAATTATCTTATCACCCCTTATTTCTAATGGCACTACTTTGTATAGTGTAGCTATACTACCATCCATCACACCCCTTACATGTTCGGGAATCTCCCGCTCACTCAACTTTACAATGGGTATTCCTAATTGCTCAGAAAGCGTCTCTATTATGTGACTTTTACTAATATACCCCAACCGAACAAGTATTTCCCCTATTCGTCTATGAGACATAGTAGTCTGTTGACGGTGTATAGCTTCACGGAGTTGTTCCTCTGTGATTATCTTCTTCTCAATTAAAATCTGTCCAAAAAGTTTATAAGCAC
>JAOAHN010000142.1 GCA_026415215.1 Candidatus Hydrogenedentota bacterium | reverse complement strand
CTGTCCAGTAATCTTCTTATCTGCCTCAGAATTCTCCTCATGATCCGAATCGAGGAGATACAGTGGAACACGCCCTACTTGACACTTCCACACATAAGCCTTCACCGTCCTTCCAGGATACTCCACCCCTATTACAAGAGGTTTACCACTATCGTCCATCACCTTCTGAATCGGCATATTATAGAAATCATTAGGTGGATACAACTCTTGCTGCCAACCATCAGGATTCAAATACTGTTTAAAGTAGCCCTCACGATAGAGAAGTCCCATCCCTACAATAGGCATTCCAAGGTCACTCGCCGCCTTTAAATGGTCTCCCGCAAGAACACCTAATCCTCCCGAATATATATTTACAGACTCATGCACACCAAACTCCGCTGACATATACAAAATACACATTTCCTTCGGTGCATCTGGATTCCTCAGAAAATATGTATTAGTCTTTACATAATCTTGAAGTCGAGTATAAACCCGATTCATATGCGATAAGAAACTGTCATTTTTGGCCAGCTCCTCCAATCGGGTTTGCTTCACCGATCCAAGAAGTTTCCGAGGATTCTGCCCACATTTTACCCACTCATCCCTATCTATTCTGAAAAATAATTCTACCGCTTCTGGATCCCAACACCACCACATGTTATTTGCAATTTCGAGAAGCTTGCCCAATTCTTCAGGTAAATTAGGCACACCGTTAAACTTATATACAGTCCGCATAAAGACAACCTCCAAAACTTATTCAGCTCAGTATGAATCCAAAATATTTAGAAGTATCCCTAAATTCCACAATTTTTTTTCTTTCTCGTGTCAATTTTTGGTAATCTAAAAGTCAAAGTGTTTATAATGATACCAAAAAAACTATATAAACAACACAAAGGAATTTGCCTATGATTCCTCAGCATCCCGTTAATCAATCTTGCAACTGCTGTGGCATTAGTCGTAGATGTTTCCTCACAGCATCTGCAGCGTCAGTGCTTGCAACTCCCCTAATCGCCTCTGCTCAACCCGTTTTTCCCACCGAAAATGAACTCAAACAGCCTATCGACCTGAAAACCTTTCGACCAAATCCTCCTGTCAGAGTCATCGGTGTAGTGATAAGAGAAAAACCTCCATACTGGTTAGGGTGGCCCGGAACCTCGTATGATGTAGAAGGATTCCGTCAAGAATACGAAAAAGCATTTTTAGAGTCTGCAAAACGAGTAGGCGTCTCTTTAGAGATGCTCTCAGAACCAGTCGAAAATGACCAAGCGCTCGAAAAAATTATTCAATTTATTAATACCGAAAAACCCGATGCGGTGCTTGCCCATGTTCAACACTTATATGTATGGGGTAGGGTAGACAAACTAAGCAAAGCTATCAGCGTCCCTATGATAATTTGGGCACCAGTAGGAACCGTATTCACTACCAATGTCCCCGAACTCGCAAGGAGAGAAGGCGTGTATCTTCTGTCCACCCTCGACACATCTTCCCTCGACCAAGCCCTCAGAGCAATAAGAGCAAAAAAACAATTAGAAAATAGTAGAATCCTTGTAGTTCACGGCAAAGATCGCAAAGACGAAGTAATGGAAAGATTCGGCACAAAAATTCGCCATGTCCCGAGAAATATGATGGAAGAGATGTTTCAGAAAGTCCCCGTTACCGAAGAGGTCAAAGAAGTAGCAAATACTTGGAAGAAAAACGCACAAAAAGTAGTAGAACCCACAGACGAAGACCTAATTAACGCTGCAAGAAGCTATGTTGCCGCTAAACATCTCCTTAGAATGGAAGAAGCGAATGCTATTACCACAGATTGCCTCGGAATGGTAACTCAAAAGACTGTTCCGACTCCGCCTTGCCTCGGCGCCTGTATATTCCAAGATAATGGAGTTACCTATGGGTGCGAAGCGGATGTCTTCGGTGCATACTCACTGATGCTTACAAGCTACCTCTTTGATAAGCCCGGATTTATGAACGACCCCGTCCCTGAAACTGTGAAAAATGAACTTATCACCGCACATTGCGTCTGTGGAACAAAACTCAACGGCTTCGATAAACCATCCGAGCCTTACATTATCCGCTCTCATTCCGAATCCAACATAGGCGTTTCACTCCAAGTCCTATGGAAAATAGGCCAGCCTGTTACTCTCGTAAGATTTACCAGCCCTCACGAACTAATCCTTGACACAGGCATAGTCACTGAAAACATCAACACTCCACCAGCCGGAGGCTGTAGAACCAACTTCTCCATAAAAATGGACAATGTCGAAGAATCCAAAGATGTTTTAGGCTTCCACCAAGTAGTGTTTTATGGCAACCACAGAAGAGATGTAAAAGCCTTCTGCCAACTCTACGGAGTAAAAGTAATTCATTCACCCGCAGTAGCTAACCCAATGGTGCCAAAAGAAACCAAAGCATAAAATTAACAAAACGAAGCATAAAAGTGGGAGAAAACAATTTCTCCCACTCTAATTTTTTTCCACCTTCGCTACCCAAAAAATAAAATAGTGAGAAACTCCAAAAGAACACCTTAATATTAGCCCCCCAAATAAACTTCCCTTGAAGAAAAAAGTCAAGTATATTATACTAACCCAATGTTAACCCCACTACGGTTCATACAAAACTAACCCTAAATATATTTTCAAGATTCTCCTATTTTCACAAATCCTCATCACCGCATAGGGCAAAACAGCTCTTACTAATACCTCCAAACTCCCCATTAACATAGGATATAGTATGAACAGAATATAACACTACAAGGAAAGGTCCACAGCTTCTCAATCAATCTTAACCTCAAGGCTAAAAGGTCACTTAAAATGCAACCTGTTCTAATATCACTATTTTTTTTCTGTGGCTCTCTGTTTATCTTACACCCTTTCCTTATTACCCAATCATAACAGCGAAGAGAGTAGTATCAATATAGTAGGTTCTACCTTTTGAGTGATTTTTTGAAAGCGTTATTAAATAGGTATATACTATTGACTATATATTTTTGAACAGCGTATAGAAAAATACAACCTTTATTAAGGATATAGAGAATTATGGAGAGGTCCGCAATAGTTGGTTTTATAGTAACAGTGGTAGTAGCTTTGTTCTTAGCCTCGGGCTACTTTATCTACAAAGCTACGCTTACTTCCTCCACACCGTCCCCCCAACCCACATTAGTCCCCGCACCTAAAACTACTACACAGAGACAAATGCAACAGGCTAAAACGACCCCTCCGCTTCAGAAACCTCCACTAAAGGTAGAACCCCCGAAGTTTCTGCCTCCACAAACAGACCCCGAGGCAACGCTTAAAATGACAAGAGAACTACTCGGCGGTGGTGCAGTCAACCCAGGAAAAACCTTAGACATTACTCTGTTTATAGAAAAAGAAGGTCCAAAACCAATCCGTGCGTTAGGAATACAGGAACTTTTGCCTGAGGGTTGGAGTTTTGACTCTGTGGTAAGTGGAGAGAAGCCTAACTTGATTCCACCAAAAGGTAGAACCCCATTAGTTGAATTCGCATGGTTCAACATCCCTGAGTTTCCAGTGCAATTTACATATAGAGTCAAGGTAGCCGAAAACTTCAATGCCCCAGGAGAGATAAAAGGACAGACTTTATATAGAGCAGATGGCGGAGAACTTAGAACAGATGTGATTGTATCTCCCGTGGTGCCCTCTTCAACACCTGTGGAAACAGCATCGCCACAGAGTTCAGCTGAGAAATCTGATGAGCGTCAACCTGATGGAGTCCCCGCCGATGAGTCTAAAAATAACACAGCCCCAATATCTACAAAACCCAAAAGACCTTCTGTATCCACTACAGATGATAGAATGTTACTAAGTCGAGAGGTTAAGCCTATTCAATACTCTCCCGGTGGCAAGATAGAGATGACTGTAACCATGAGATACTTGGGCTCCAAGAAGGTCACCGCACTGGGGCTCGTGGAATATTTACCTGAAGGCTTCAAATTTGAAAGAGTTGTAGGCGGAGTAATCCCGGAAGTAGCCCCTAAAAAGGGTGACACAACTCTCCAATTTGCTTGGGTAAACATACCCGAATTCCCTGCCAAACTAACTTACGAAGTAAGTGTAGACCCTTCCGCAACCGGGGAAAAAAATATCTCTGGACAACTACTCTTTCACACAGATGGCCCTCAGCGTCAATCAAACCGAGCGATTACCAAAGTTCTGCAGGCTAATTAATGTGCCAAGCTGGAAAACTAATTTGCTGTTGGCAGGTAGACCCAGAGTAAGCCTAAATTAAAGATACTGCCTCATAAAAAAACATTAAATTTATGTAGAAGGAAAATATCCATAATGAAGATTCTCTTCGTGGGCTTATCTGTAGCACTGGGATGGGGGTTGCGAGGCGAGATCGGCGGTGAACAAGGTGCACTTATTCCAGGGGTTCTACTGGGCACCGCAATCGCTTTATCAAGTGGGAAAGAAAATTGGATCAGAATGGCGCCTCTCATAGGTGCAGTCTCTGCTTTTGGAATGTCTCTCGGTGGTATCCAGAGTTATGGGTTATTAATTGGATACACAATGTGCACTGATATGCTAAATGTTACTTATGGCTACCTTTCTCTAGCTGTAGTAGGCGGACTGTGGGGTGCTTTTGCAGGAGGGCTTCTTGGAATGGTCCTCTGTGGGAAGAAAAGACCCATTTGGTCCTGGGTATTAATGATCGGGTTATTTTATGCTGGCGGAGAAATTGTATATTACATATTGATCGAAAAACTCGGTCTGCTTATGACTCCCCCAAGAGTAGAAAACTGGGCGTGGTGTTTAGGAGCAGTTCTTACACTTATAGG
>JAOAHN010000134.1 GCA_026415215.1 Candidatus Hydrogenedentota bacterium | reverse complement strand
AACTCTTTGGGATAGTCAAAGTTGTCTCCGTAGGGGTTGGAATGCGAACAATTTTGCCTGAGAACCCGTAGGTTTAACCTGTTGGGCCACCAGTCTGTTATCCATCTTTTCTTTATATTTTGCTTTTGCTCGCTCATTGTAAGTCCTTTCCTTTATAGATTGTTTATACCATTGATTTATTATAACATTATGCAGTGTGATTTATATTTCTTAAATTGATATATTGATTTGTCTCGGGTGAGGTTATATGACAGTGGAAGAGATGTGTAGCTTCCTATTATGATAATTCTCTCTCCTCTGAAATGCTTGAAATTAAATTGAAAAATGTATCTCTATGGAGATTAGAAATTTAGTACAACCCCGGTTTTAGGTATTGGGGCTGAATAATATTAGGTATTTACTAATCACCACTCCACACTAAATAGAAATTGACACCTTAAATGACCTATTGAGGTCTTAATTTTATTGAAGACCCCTCCAAAAATATTTTATTTTATTATAAAATTCATTCAAGATTAGGGAGATAAATGAAAATGAATGATGATAGCAAAATTACAAGAAGAGCGTTTATAGCAGTATCGACGCTGATAGGGGCAAATATTGCATTTGCCAAAGATAAACCGAACACAGCGAGGGTGGTCCCCAGGAAGGTGTCTCCTAATGAGACTCTCAATCTCGCTGGGATTGGTGTCGGCGGGAAGGGTAGAGAGGATATACTTTCGTGCTCGAGAGAGAATGTAGTGGCTTTGTGTGATGTCGATCTCGAATATGCAAGCCATACATTTAAGAGACTGCCGAATGCGAAGGTCTATCAGGATTTTAGAAAGATGTTTGACGAAATGGGAAAAGATATTGACGCGGTTACAATTTCTACCCCAGACCATACCCATGCCTTAATAGCATATACAGCAATGAAGTTAGGTAAACATGTATATGTTCAAAAGCCATTGACTCACACGGTGGCGGAGGCAAGACTGTTGCAGAAGACTGCTCGTGAGATGAAAGTGGCGACCCAGATGGGTAATCAAGGGCACTCTGGTACGGGTGTTCGCGAACTATGTGAGATGATATGGACAGGAGCGATAGGTGAGTTGAAGGAGGTCCATATATGGACAGATAGACCACAAGGAAGATGGGCTCAAGGCGTGGGAGAACCGTTGCCAGAGGAGCCTGTGCCTCCTTCTATGGATTGGAATCTGTGGATAGGACCTGCTCCCGTGCGTCCTTATAATAAAGGATATGCACCGCACAAGTGGCGTGGCTGGATTGATTTTGGCTGTGGCTCTTTAGGTGATATGGGCTGTCACATTATGGACCCTGCCTTTTGGGCTCTCAAGTTAGACAAGGCTACGGAGGTCGTGGTGGACATCGTGAAGCAGGAAGGGAGAAATTCTCAAACTTACCCTGCATGGTCTATTGTTAAATACGAGTTTCCAGCAAGGGAGAATATGGGACCTGTTACAATTTATTGGTATGACAATGGTAACAAGCCAGAACGACCCGCGGATATCCCGCCTGAAGAGGTGCTCGGCGATGGAGATAATGGTTCATTGTTTATTGGCACTAAGGGATACTTAACTGCAGGTGAATATGGTGGTAAGCCAAGGTTGGTTCCTGAATCGAAAATGAATGATTATAAAAAGCCTGACCCATTCATCCCGAGAGTGAATGGATCTAACCACTACAGAAACTGGCTCGAGGCTTGCAAAGGTGGTGAACCTGCATGCTCTAACTTTGACTATGCAGTTCCACTCACAGAGGTGGTGTTATTAGGGTGTATAGCTCAAAGATTAGAGAGAAGATTGAAATATAGTTTCACAGAAGGTAAGTTCATTGGTGATGAAGAGGCGAATGCTCTTCTAACCAAACCCTATCGTCAAGGTTTCGAACTACCTGTGTAGCACAACATAAGGCCCATATATCAACAATAGTATTTTCTAACACTTAGGATTTACTTTGTTCTTTTCTTGCATTTCCTTTTGAGTGGTAGAGGAATTTACTACTTTTTACTTTTCAATAAATAGTGTAGGTGGCTTTTGTTTACTTATTGATTCTCGTACTGTTCTACCTCATCAGGATACATATATTCAATGGGAATCCCTGCTTGCTCGAACATTTCCTCGCTTTCTGCTCCAGCGTGGTATCTCCGCTCGCACACAACTCTTTTTATTCCACAATTAATGAGTAGCATTGCACAGGTTCGGCAGGGAGTCATCTTACAGTATAGAGTTCCTCCTTCGATGCTTATTCCTAATCTTGCTGCTTGACAGATTGCATTTTGTTCTGCATGGACAGTTCTAACACAGTGCTGGGTAACAGTTCCATCCTCATGAATTACTTTTTTTAATTGATGGCCCACATCGTCACAGTGAGGGAATCCAACAGGTGAGCCTACATACCCAGTTACAAGTATTTGTTTATCTCTCGCTATTACACACCCACTTCTTCCTCGGTCACAGGTGGCTCTTTTTGCTATTGCACGAGCAACTTCCATAAAGTATTCATCCCATGAGGGTCTTTTGTATCCACTCATTTCAGGTCTCCGAAGGTATGGGTTTGAACATAGGATATAAATATTGCCAGAAATACTTTGTTGTGAGCAAGCTCCTATGGTAAGACTCGAATAGGCGAACTTATTTATTTCTTAAATATTCTTCTTTTAACCGTCTGATTCCTCCAACAACATTTAAGAACTCTGTTTTTAATATTGCTCTTGCCCGACTATTATTTAGTGAAGCGTCTTTTGGGCGAGGTGCCCTCGTAGGATTATCTACAATGGATGGGACAATGCAATTTTTGTCCCAATTCATCTCCTCGCAAATCATAATAGCCATATTATACCTGGATATTCGTTCATTACCGCTGAGATGCAGTATTCCCTCGTAATCTGAGGAGAGTGCAAGTTCAACCAACGCCTCTGATAAAGTATAGACATCTATTGGTGTCCTATACTCGTCTTGGGGCATCGGCACTGGCTCGCCACTTTTAATTTTTTGCTCCATTCGAGCCATAAAGGAGTTCCCAATAGTGCGGAAAGCCGGAAAACCCATCACTAAAGATATCCTTGCTACCACCCGGGGAGTATCAGAATTGAGGACCAATTTTTCTGATTCAATCTTGGTTTCAGCATAGTAGTTAACGGGGATGGGTGTATCTTCTTCTGTGTACATGCCTTTATTCCCATCGAAGACTGTATCGGAAGAACAAAATATAAATCTCGCTCTGCATTTCTCACTTGCTTTTACAAGCACCTTGGTGAGTTCTACATTTACTGAGTAGGCGGTTTGTTTGTCTTTTTGACATTGGTCTATATCTGCCATTGCGGAAGTATGGATGATAGTTGTGGGTTTTACCTCTTCTATTACTTCTCCCCACTCCTCATAGGAATTTTTACTAACGCGAATCCATCTCACATTGGATTGAAGAATATCTATAGGGTTTTCTTCCCTTGATAGAACATATATTTCGTAATCTAAGGGGACACTCCTCAAGATATGTCCCGCTACGAAGCCTCTTCCCCCGGTTATTAAAAGTTTTCCTCTCATTACAGGATAACCTCCTTTAGATATACTGGCAAATCTACATATATTTATTGTGTAAGATGAGAATTAGTTTAGTTCATTCAATCCATTCAATCAGTTTTTCGACTCCACAAGCAAAAACTTTTTTATTTTAGAGACAAATCTATCTAACTGAGGAGATCTCATTTCCCTCAATTGTAGTTGTATATTCATTTTTAGTTTTTCTTTGCCTTCTCTAATGTGTATCTGACCTTAACCTCAACCGTTATTTAGGTATTTTCAAATCGCAACAAGGTAGTAAGTGTTTTACCAGGTAGATTGTCGGAGAAAGCAATTTTGCTGGTGCTAAAGTATGTTTTAGCTTCTTTCTGGTATGACGAAGAATTTCTGGCTTGATACTGAATCCCTTTTTCTTCTACTAAATATGTCAATAACTCTGAACCTTCTACTTTGGTAGTAACTACGAAGTAATCCTTATCACGAGGAATTTCTATATCCATCGAGGTTGTTTCTTTGCCTCTTAATATTCCATTCATTCCGTAAAGTTTACCATCTACCTCTATTGCTGGATTTTTAGTGTATCTTTCCGAGTTATCCAATTCTATCTGTAATAGTTCTATTCGAACGCCCTCGCCAGTGTTGCTAAAAGAACAATCTATCGAAAGAAAGAGATGAACACCAGAAGATGCATCTCTATTTGTAGACGCTGTATCTAACACCGGGACTTTGAATTTAGATACCACTTCGTTATACCCCTCGTGTAGCGGTATCTCATCATCTCTCTCTTCGAGAAGTATAGTTCCGTCGGCTTTGTGTATTCGCCAAGTTATAGTAGTCACAGCACCTGCAGAATATGCCAGTGCCTTGAGACAAGCAAGGTATTTATTCCCAGAAGCAGTAGGATACAAACTATATTTAGCAACTTCTCTTTTTGGGGATATAGTTCCAACATGCTCTGAAAACGGAATAGACAAAATTTCCCGATTTGGAGCCCACCTTTGTTCTTTTTCTTTTGTCGCGAGTGTAGTTCCTCCGATTATTGGGATTATATTGTTATTAGATGAATTCCACCCATACTCAGTAATTACTTTCTTTTCATTGAAAAAACTATCATCTATCCCCATAAAGTAAAGACTGGCTTTTGAGTGTGAACCAACATAACACCGATAAGTAGAGATTTTTTCCCCATCAACACTCATTCCAGCGCCGTAAGATACTGAAGGAGGTTCGTCCGGATTGAAAGAGGTTAAAATTTCATATTTACATTTTAGATTGGGCTCATCTCCGCATATCTCATCCAAAAATTTCTCATTATCACAACTCCACCCTCGGAAAGAGAATCTATCATTAAAAAACTCAAAGTATATCGCTTGAAGTTTCTGTTCTATAGGTTGTGACTTAGGAAAATTTTTTCCGAAATTTCCACCGGATTTAAAAGTTCTGTCCCATATTTTTACTAACTCCCATGTATTACTATGTCCGTGACACCATGCGACAACTTGTGGGTTTTCCCTAAATAGAGATAGTGCCTGTTCAGAATTTGCTACGCTGTGAAAGTCCCTATCCTCGTAGGATTCAGTGGAGTCTTTGAGGGAGTCATGAGATACAATAATCGTAGTAAGGTTGCGGTGAACCTTAAGGTCCAATTCTAACCACTGCAGTGCTTCTTCCGAAATATAAGTGGCGTCTACCATTCGCGGTAGTAAAACTAAGTGTATTCCCTTGATTGTTAAGCTATAATATGGTTTGGCAAAAGTGTTCTCAGGGATTGTTCCTAATAATTCTCCAGGCAATATTTTTGCTTCATTATCGGGATAATTATTTCCAGTAATCATCAGTATGTCAATGTCAGGAAATCTCCGCAAAAGTCTTAATAAATTTTTCCTAATAATCTCGGAAGATAGTTTGGAACCAAAACGAATCTCTGATGCGATGAGTCCTGAGAACTTATCAGGAAGATATTTTTCTCTTCCCTTGGAAAAAAGGGCATTGTTCAAAAGGTTTGAAGCAGGAGCGAGAATTAATGAGCGAGTTAGAAAAGTTCTTCTCGAAATCTGGGTTTCATTTGTATTCATACTCTGCCCTTAGCCAATCCTATGCAATTGTTGAAAATTTTAGTTTTTGTATTAGTACAGTATACCGCGAAGAAAAAATTATTTTCTTCCCAATCAATCACGCGTCCAAATGGTAAGATTATGAAGTTCCCTTGGTTTAGCTGGTAGTAAGACAACAGCAAGAAAATACGCTATTAAGAATAATATTGCATGTCCTAATATCCCAGCATAATAAGTGTCGATAGGTTGAGCAAGCCATGCGCTAAGTTTTTCTGAGAGACCAAGCCCTAAAAATAATCCTTTATTTATTAATTTGAGTTCTATTAATGAAATATATGTAGAGAAGATAATTGTGAGTATGATACCTACTCCTACTGACCTACCATCACCTCGAGTGGTCATAAATCCGAGTACATAGAGGCCTAAAAGTCCTCCTCCAAATATTGCTCCGAGCTTGGTGGCGGTGTCTTGAAGAGTTTTGCTTTGAGCTACAAGCAGAAACAAAGCACCAATTATCATTAGGATAGAACTTATGAGAGACACTATTTTCGCCGCTTTTACATAGTGACTGTCTTGTTTATCCTTCATTATGTGCCTTTTATAAATATCCACGATGC
The DNA here is from genome assembly GCA_026415215.1 of Candidatus Hydrogenedentota bacterium. Lineage (GTDB taxonomy): Bacteria > Hydrogenedentota > Hydrogenedentia > Hydrogenedentales > Hydrogenedentaceae > Hydrogenedens. Next base: position 48,931 of record JAOAHN010000134.1, on the reverse strand, counting down.
TCACAGCGGAGATAGCATTTATACTCGAAGATAAAGATGACATGGCTGCTGCGAGAACTCCTGCAATTACGAGCCCAGAGAGACCCGTAGGGAGAAACTTAACAACAAAATACGGAAGTATCTGCTCCGCTTTCATCTGCCCTGTTAGCATTGCTTGTGCGTTAGGGTCGGGGAATAGTTTGAAGAACACATATAAACTTGTGCCGAGGAACATGAAAAATCCCCAAGTCGGGACACTGCATAAACAACAAATCCAGATTGCTTGAAAGGCATCTTTTGGACTCTTTGCTGCGACATATTTCTGAATCACATTTTGGTTGCTACTGTATTCTGTTAGCCATTGTGAGAGTCCTACTATAAGCATCATTAGAATTGTCTTTTCTGTCAGAGAAAATCCCCAAGGCGCAGGCTCTAGTTGGCCTGTAGCGGTGTTGAGGTCCCCAAGCATGAATTTCCCATCAGCCCATGCTTCTCTTATTACTGTGCCAAGCCCGCCAGGAATATGGTATAGCACTACTCCAAAACATACAAAGCCTCCTCCCCATAGAAGGAAGGATTGTATAAAGTCAGTCCAGATTACCGCCTCAATTCCACCAAGCACTGTATAGAATGAGGTTACTATCCCACCTATGAAAACACAGAGATAGGGATTGAGATGAGTCATCTCATATACCAGTAAGCTCACAAGGTATAGAATTAGACTAATTCTTATAATTTGCCCCACAATAAAGGCAGATGCAGCGTATACCCGAGTGCCCGTTCCAAATCTTGCCTCGAGATACTCAAATGCAGATACGATTTTAGCCTGGCGATAAAATGGTAGAAAAATCTTGTCCGCAAGGTAAATACCAAATGGCAACATAAGACAAAGTAAGAACCGTAAATAAGCTGTTTTGTATGCATCCGCAGGATAGGCTACGAAAGTTATTGAACTTATACTCGTAGCGAACATAGTTAGACCTAAAAGCCACCCTGGGTAAGACCTACCTCCGAGAAAATATCTTTCCGTACTCCTACCTCGATGAGCTAGTAAAGGACCCATCGCTGCCATAGACGCAAAGTACACTACTAATACAATCCAGTCAATCAAAGTGAATCGAGACATTCTCAGTCTCCTATATAAAATTGTATTTTTATAAAACTATAGTAGCTCCAAGTGTAAACAATCATATAGCATCACAAAATGAAATAGGTAAGATACTATTCTAATTCAATTTCTAAATTATCAAAATAAGAGTATAAATAACCCATATAACCTTTGAACAATCTATAGTTAAGATATTTACTCGCCTCGGATAACTTTAATGGATAAATTCGAATTATTAGTTTGTTAGATTCGTTGACAGCACTCGAGTGCTTTAAAAACCATGAGATTTCTTCGTCTGAGATTACTCCTCGTAGCGTTTCTTCTATATTATTAGGGAATCTCCCGTTAAGCAATTCGTATTGCTTGCAGAGAGCCAATAAAATAGCGGTGTAAATCATCACAAGAGACAAATTTCTATTCATTACAGTTCTGGAAATATAATCCCCTGATGAAAAACTCCATATTGAATGCGGATAATAAGAAAAAATAGCATCCCTTGTGTTTATTAAAAAGTTCCACACTCTTCCTTCACCTCTAAGCACAGACCTTTCTACTTCATCCCAAGATGCTTTCAAAAACAAATCTCCTTTTTCTTCTAATTGCTTGGAGACTACTCTATAATTTGCAAATGAATTGAATATTTGCTCTATTCTTGACATCCTTCTATTGTCATTCCCCTCCTCTCTAAAACCATATTCCATTTCTAATAAAATTAATTCAAACCTTCTATAAAATGGAAAAGTAAAGAGCTTCTCTTTAGTTTCAATTAGTGAACAAACAAGATCTGAGTAAAACCACTTAGGTAAACAAGGACTTAACAGAAGGTAAGCGTAAACAGTCTTTACAACCTCTATTACTGATTCTGATGCTATTGAGTTCTCATAACACCTCAATGCTAAGTGTGTTATTTCCTCAAGCCATTCCATAGCCTTTGTGTAATTCCCCATCTCAACATTAACTAAACAGTTCACAAGTGCCACAGAAATAAGAGCCTTACAAATTTTTACATCAACAGGGGAACTTTGTTTTTTATCAAAAGGATACTTTATAAAATATTTACTTTCATTTGCTTTTTTTATGTTAGATAGGACCTCCTCAGAAGATTTGAGAATCTCGGATTTCCAATCTACCCAAATTATGCTAGGATTTCGGTTATCGGAAACGGAATTATCGGGATTGTTTTGGAGTTGTTTAGGCATTGCTAACTCATTTTTCTTGGGGGTTAATCCTGAAGAGAATGCTTTAGCAAACAAGCCTACTCTAATATAATCCCTGTTCATCTTTAGAAGAGATGTAAAATGTGGGTAATTGTGAGAAGGAGATTTGAGTCGTGCATCGTCAAAGTCAAATAAAAATCGTCCTTTATCTGCAGACAGAGGCTTATACATAACATAAGACGCATCAATGAAATTGCTGTAAATTCTATTTGCGATAACCTCCGCTGAGGTAAAATAGATATATCCATTCTCACTTGATTTTGAGATTTCTATTACCTCGTCATATTTAGGATAGATTGGATTTGGAGAAAAATAATTATTAACCAATACCGCCACTATTAGTGGAATCAAAAATATGACCACTACTATTAGAAATACGCTTCTTAAAGAACGCAGACCTCTTTTCTTAGCTCTGAACATAACTGACTATTCAGACCTTACTTGTGTTGTGAGAAGAGCCACTTGGGGAGTTCAGGGTCGTCATAAGCCTTGACCCAACTATTGTGTTTCACGCCAGGGTATTCTGTATATAAAACCTTTTTACTGCCGGCTTGTTTGAGTTTTTGAACAAAATCTCTCGTGCATTCTACAGGAACAACATCATCATCTGCTCCGTGGAATGCCCATATAGGCATGTCTATTAATCTACTTATCCTTTCTTGGACATCTTCTGGTGATTCATCTGGAATGCTCTGAAGGTTTAGCCTTTTTTTTATGAAAGAGAGTTCCCCACCCCCACATATAGGCACAAGTGCAGAGAATAAATGCGTCCGCATTGCTCCATAGATCCAAGTCCCAAAACCCCCCATCGAAAGTCCTGTAAGATACACTCTCGCCTTATCAATGCTATATTCTTTAATGGTCTTTTCTATACATGCATCAAGGTCTTCTACCATTTCATTGTAAAACCTGCTCGGGGGACACTGCGGAAAAACTACAATAGCTTTCCATCTTTCGGGATGTCGTCTGATTGCTGAACCAATTCCTACTTCAGTAGGTAGTAATCCGTTATAACTTCTCTCCCCCGCTCCGTGGAGGAATACAATCATAGGAAGTTTAGTATCAGGGGTATAATTGTGAGGGACATAAACAACATACTTCTCCATCACTTTGCCATTTTCCAGAGTCTTATTTATAAATCCTGTGCATATTTCTGTTTCCTTGAAACCCCGGTCTGAAATACAACACTTTTTAGTAGTTGCGCACGAGAGACCCAAACCACAGATAATAGTGAACAACACTACATAAGTGTATGCAATTTCTATAGATAACTTTTTGCCTCTTCTCATGAGCCTAACCCTGTCCGTATTGTAATGCCTCAGTTTGAACAATATTCGCAATTACTATATAATGTTAGGTTCTACAAGTGCAAAAAATAATGTTATTTGAAGGGGTAGCTTAATGCGTTATGGTTTGTCTCTCCTTTCCTGCTTCGAAGAAATGGACCGTAAAGCCTTTGAGATGGCACTTGAGCTTACAATCAACAGCAAGGGAGGGTTGACTTCACATTATCTCGCCTCGAAGCTTTCTGTAAAAGAGGAAGAAATAGAGTATATATATAAACATAACTACAGATTATTCTTTCACGACCTTAATAGAATTAAGGTTGTTCCTGAGGCAATTCCATTGGTAAAAAGGGTGCAGAAGAACCTTACCACTAACGGGGATGTTAATTACATTTTTGAGACATTGAATTCTCTGTCTGCTATAGAAAAAAGAGAAATAGAGCGTAGATTTTATGTTAATAAAGTTATGGGAAAAATGTCTCTGGGAATGGAAGTTGTGGAAAAATTGTATAAAACCCCGTTGGCAGTGGTAGATTTTGTAGCAAGACAACATTTCTCAAACCTCGCACGGGAAATATTTGACTATGTATGGGATAGTAAAACTGGTGTAGTTTCTCTAAACCAACTCCGACAAAGGTTTAAGGAGAGAGAAAGCGAGATAGAAGAAGCATTAGAAGAGCTTATCAAAAACTTCGTTTTATTCGAACTTTTCCGCTATAACGGCCAGGATAGACTTGTAAGGTATGTGGGATTAATTGCTGAGATTCGTCAATTGCGTGATAACATCCGGCAAGCTAAAGACCTCATAAAACAGCCTATTTCTCCAGTTAAGATAAAAGCTTCTTTAATTGAGTCGCAAGATCTAAACTTTGCAAAGAAGATCTCAAGGATAGTTGCTAATGCTTTACTAAAACCTTTACGCCTTTCCCAAGACGGTCAGATTCACAAAAGTGATGAGCAAAGGATACTAAAAACTGAAAAAGAAGATGCTCCCCCATCCTTACATTTATGTGTATGGTTTGCTGAAAAATTGAGATGGTTGAAGCAGGAAGGAGACTATCTTATTCCAAATAATATAGAGCATCTTCTAAATCTGAATCTGGTTCAACGCCAGAAGATACTTTTTGAGTTTTATACTTCTTCTGATGAGGCATCTCCTCTTCTTAAGACAATACTTCAGGAGCTTCAAGCACTTAAAAGTTTGACTTGGTACCCATTGAGAGCCTTTGCAAGCCGAGTGCATGCTCGATATATAGACGAGATGAAATATACCCTATCCCAAGAAAGTGGGAACAGTTGGATTTACAGACCTGTTGGAGGTAAATTTTCCGAGGAAACTTGTATAAATATTATGGAAACCTACCTGTTTTGGCTTGGGATTATTGACCTTTGCCAGTATAAGGATGCGGAGTGCTTCCGAATTTCAGAGTTAGGTCATACCATTATATTCTCAAACGAAGGGTTACAAAGCTCGGAGACTTTTTCAGAGAATGTTGAAATTGTAGTCCAGCACAACTTCGAGATCATAGTTCCAACGGATGATATTGACCCGCTTAAATTGGCTATTATAGAAGTTTTTGCGCAGAAGAAAAGTGAGGGGAAGCTATCCGTTTACAGCATTTCAAGGGAAAGTTTCCTGAAAGGCATCCAAAGAGGAGTAAAGCCTGAACTGTTCTTAAGGATTCTTCAAGAACATACAAATAAGAAAAAACTTCCAGATTTAGTTATTTCCACCATAAATCAATGGACAGACAATATCAAAAGAGTTAAGATAAAAAAAGTTATTCTTGTTGAAACAGATAGCCCAATTACCGCACTTGAGCTTCTTAATAGGAAAAAACTTGTGGGACTCCTTCTCCCACCTCAAGACAACCAACTAATAGTAGAAAACTATAGAGATACCTCTGAACTTAAGGCAATGATAGAGAAAGAGGGGTTTATAGTAGAACCTTAACCAAAAGCAATATCTGAACCCTTTTCAAAAACCCAGTTTTACCTCAATCCCAGTCGATAGATGCTTTTATGATATTGTCGGAATTATTAGCAACCATCTCAAAGGCGGTTTCTACTTCTTCTGGTGTGAAATGATGCGTTAAGATTAAGTCAAGGCTAATTTTGCCTGAAGAGACCAGGGTTATAGCAGTGGGGAAGTTAAACAGAAATCTTCTGCACCATTTGAGTGTTAGCTCTCGTCGTCTTGCAATGCTCACTGGTAGTAAATCATAATCTTTTCCCGAAATACCCACAAGCACAACCCTCCCAGCTGGCTTGGTGGAGCAAGTTGATATCGCCAACCCTTCCGATTGATTTGTGCAATCAAACACTACATCGAATCCTCTACCAGAACTTACTTCTTTTGCCCATTCAACACTCTCTTCGATGCTCTCCTTGTTCGAAGGAACAAAAGCATTTTTTAAACCAAGTTTCTGAGCAACAACCGTTCTATACTCAAGTAAATCTATTCCTGCTACCACTGAAGCACCTGAGTTTAGTAAAAGTTGCAGAACAATCAATCCTATAGACCCCAAACCAACTACTAAAGCGGTTTCCCCAGGCACCATTTGGGCAAGTTCTAATGCATGCACTGCAACTGCGGTAGGTTCTACCATTGAGGCTATTGGTGCTGAGAGATCTTCCGGGACAGGGAAACAAGCCCACCCTGGGACTGAGATATATTCCATCAATGCTCCATCGCAACCAGGTCCCCCAAGGAATTTGAGATTTGGACAAACATTGTAATGTCCTTTTTTACAAAACTCACAATGCCAACACGGAAAGCCAGGTTCTACTGCAACTCGCTTGCCTAAAAGTAATTCATTCTCTTTGTCTTTAACCCTTACTATTCTCCCTGAGAGTTCATGTCCAAGCACAAGAGGGGGTGTTATTACCTGGTCTCCGATTCTCCCCTCAAGGTAGTAGTGAATATCCGAACCACAGATACCAACCGACTCGACCTTTAGGAGAACATCATTTTTCTTCAGCTCTGGTATTGCTTTTTCAACTACCTCGAATTTTCTTGGTGCAACCCACTGAATACTCTTCATTTTATATACTATCCGTAATGTGTATATAGTTGGAGAATGTTAATAGAGAGGTAATTATACCCTAAAATCAAGTTGTGGGAGTAAAACGAAAAGTAGAGATGGCTAATATATAGTATCCTGTCAATTAACGCTAAAGGGAGATAGACTCTCTCAATAGCTACTTTCAAATGTTTCCTATGAAGGAAGTAGATTAAATGGTGCTACTCTACCCCACACCTTTTCTGGGGCAAACGCTTCCGCATACATTACGCCTGCTTGGAGCCCGCGAAATCTTGCAACAGTTTCAATCATATAGAAAGGGTCCGTTATATGATGTCCCTTGAGCCATTTATACTGGCTCTCGTGGCAAGCAAGCATAGCCTTTTTGGTTTCGAAAAAATCTGTGATATCTATATAAATTTCAGGGTGGAACTTGTGTCCGAGGAGAGTGTCCATATAGTAAATTGGGGTTATCTTTTCATAAGCTGGTAGAGAAGTTTTGTAATGTGGTAGCGTGGCAGAGAAAGCACAATCAAAGACGAGTTGTGATGTGATTATATGGTCAGTCATATAGTCATTGGGGCTATGAGTAATGATTAAATCAGGCTTTGCTTGCCTGATGATGTCAGTGACTCTTGATCTCATTTCAGGAGTAAATAACACGCCTAAATCTTCGCATACGGGTCCGAGCACCTCTGCGCCTATAATTTCTCCCGCTTTTTTTGCTTCTCCATCACGGATTTTTGCCAGTTCTTCAGAAGAGATGTCTTTCCCTCCCATATTACCAGAGGTCAAGTGAGCCATGAATACCTTGTGCCCTTGTTTGGCATACTTTGCAAGGGTACCCCCACAAAGTATCTCGAGGTCATCCGGATGAGCTCCAATTGCAAGTATATTCATTGTGACTCCTTCAATTGCACTCCGGAACGAGAGGACCTGCTAATTCCTTTAGAAAGTACAGATAGCCTGGAAGGGTTGGGATAAAACTACTCGGCACCCACATATCAGGGCCATATCTCAATGTTACCCATAGACTCATTCCCTGCCACATCATTCCTCTGCCCAATGTCCCATCTGCTCCTCCAATTATTCTGTCCGCTTTCAAAAAGATCCCCGGACCTATCGTGTTAGCATAACAAGGGACGAGAGTGGTCCTGCTTTTGAAACTTGTGATGGCATTCTGCTCGATGGTTAATGGGTGTAGTTTTGCCCCGAGACGATATTCCTGTTTCTTCCAGTCTTCTATTGAACTGAACTCTTCAGCAAAATGGGGCTCCCAAAATGCAATGTGAAACACCCTGCCTATTCCAAATACGAGGACAAGGCGAGCACCTTTGCCTCTAAGCTCAGCTATCTTCTCAGGATAGAGAGGAAGTAGTCTTTTCGTAGCGAAAAATCTCTGCTTTTCGGGCACCGTAAGCTCTCCAAGAGGCCCGTAGAAGGCATCTTCCATAGCTTTTTGGAATGCCCCAGGTGATTTAGACGGTAAGGTGTTCCCATCCTTATCACTCCACTCGTCCATGTTAAATCCCCACACATGTTTGCAATCCACACCCCATTCTTGTAGAAAATAGACTGCCCACTTATACATCCCCATAGGTCCAACCGGAAGTATGAGAATTAAGATTTTCCCTTCCTCCTTTGCACTACATATCTCATAGGCAATTCTATGTCCTACTTTAACATTGAACTCTTCGAGTGTATCGCAAGGCACAGGAAAAAACTTTTTATGCCACCATTTCTGTCTTTCAAGAACCTTCTCAGGAGGATGGGAACAGCACTTTTCTATTTTCTTAAGGTCCCAACCTTTAGGAAAAAAGTTTTCTAACAGAGAACCTTTAAGAGTATCGAGTAAGTTCATACCTTCTCCTTTCTTTCCTGCAATAAATTTGGGAGACGAACTTTTAGAAATAAAGTATAAATCAAGAAGTAGAACTTGTCAACTTTTTAGTTAGCTTTCTGCCGAAAGAGCACTTTTTATGCGTTATTTATCTGTTGCTTCGACCGGATTTATAAGAGAAGTTTCGGCAGGTTGGGTCTGGGAATCTTTAGGTAGTGCTACTATCGGCTCACTGGTATCATCGTATTTAATATCCAAACCTACTTGAGATACTATACTCTTAACATTTTCAACTGTTTCGTTAGGCGAACGGTATGCTTTCCTCAACAATACGCTTTTCTTGCCTTTTTTCTTCTCTTCTTCTAACACCCGGGGTAGCTCATCAATAGACACTTTTTGTCCCCTTACGAATATGGTGCCTGTAGAACCTACCGACAATCTTATTTCTGACTTTCTGTCGGGATAAGCTTGATCGTGAATTTTTCCCCACAGGCTCTTAGATTGATGTCTCAAATCTTCTGCTATCTTATCTTCAGCACGAGTTAGCATCTCCGCTTCGGGGTGGGTATTCTCATCTACTATATTTATGGTTATGAATATGAGCAAATTACTACTTTGAGCGGTGCGCGATGGATTCCTGAATATCTTACCCAAAAGAGGAATATCGCCGAGTATAGGAGTTTTTGTTACTAAGTGAGAAGACCTACCTTTCCTTAACCCGCCCAGCACGATAGTCTCACCACTCTTTACTCTAAGTTGTGTTTCCGCATGACGAATAGTCTTTTCTGGAACGGTTGAAGTTTGGTCATAAGCCTTAATTTCTTTGTCTTTATAGGAGCTATCCTCCGCGCTGATGTCGAGCAGGATAGTATTGTCTTCTGAGATCCGTGGCACAACGGATAAGATAGTTCCTACATCGATAAACTCTACCCTGTTATAACCACCATAATAGCCCCCGTAGTAATAGGGATAGTAGTATGGGTAGTTAGTAGTTCCTCCTGTAGTTGTATCTGTTCCTGTGCCTGTGCCGGAGGAAGTTTGATTCTGACGATAGTAGTATGTAGGAGGATACCCAGCCGTTCCCGAAATGTAAGGTACCCTCGTAGCGTTTTCAAATACCGCTTCTTCACCATCTTGTACCACAACCCTTGGCGATGCAAGTATTGTTGCTTTGTTTTGCTTATCAAGATAATTCAGGGCTACCGCAAGATTGTTCCCAATAAATCTATCTATCACAGGTTTACCCTGGATAGTTTGGAGTTGAGGCCTGACAAGGTTTCCACTGTTGTCCAAGGTTAACTCTCCAAAGCGAGGTATCGGAGTGGGAAGCTGGCCAATACTCATTGTCTCACCAGAACCGGTAGGTGAGGATATATCCTTAACTCCTGAACCACCATGAATCACAATCGGCACATTACCAGATGTTCCGTAGTATGACCAATTGATTCCAAGGCTCCGCTCTACCTCTGTATCCATCTCTACAATAAATGCCTCTATCAACACTTGTTTGCGTTTAACATCCCATGTCTTTATTAGTTTGTCAATCTCCTCCAATCTACTTGGCAGGGCAGTTACAGTAATCTGATGAACAGCATCGTTAACTATTACCTGCCCCATATCAGAGGGAACTATGTTCTCAATTTGGTCTGCTATGAAGTCAATGTCTGCGTAGTTAATAACCCATGTTCTGGTCTCAAGTTTAATGTCAAGGGTTTGTATAAACTCTGCTATTCTATCTAACCTTGAAGGTAGGTCTGTTACAATAAGTGTATTTGTTCTCGGGTCTAACTGGACTACACCCCGCTGGGAAATCAAACTCTGTAGAGCCTCGGAGAGCTGGTCAACATTGACATATTGTGATTGGAATACTCGAGTTTCTAAAGGAATGTCTAAATGTTTTACTACCTCCTCCATTTTTGCAAGGGTGACAGGAGAATCCCAAACAAAGATCTGACTCGTTCGGGCATCCACTAAAAGGCTCCCATTTGGAGTAAGCATAGAGCTCAGCACCGATTCTATATCGGAGACCTCAGCATGTTTGACCTGGAAAACCTTCTTTTCTAATGGGATGTCTAACTCCTTTAATGTTTTTTCCATTTGAGCCAGATTATCTTCAATGTCCCAAACATAGATAGTGCCTGTGCGTGTATCAGATATCATTTTGCCTATTCCAGATAGAAGGGATGAGAGGATAGCCTCAACATAAGATATGTCCGCATACTTAACCTTAAACTCTCGTGGTTTCAAATCTCCAAAGTTTTTTAATAACCATTCTTCTTTAGTATAGACTTTCAAAAAATTTGTTGCTTTGTCATATTCGTAAAATAGCCCGTGGAATTTTAATACCTCAAGAGCTTCTTTGGGCTTTTTTTCTATGAGCCAAAAGTTCATCTGCACTTTTTGTGCTCCTTCCGAAACAAGAATGTTCCAATTAGTAGCGAGGTGTATTGCTTCAAGGAATTCTGCTACTGTCATCGGACCTGGTAGGGTAAGAGATTCACCTACATCAGGGACTTCTCCATATTCAGGCTTTCTGCTGAACAATATATCAAAGAAACCCGAAAGTCCGCTTGGACCAGGGGAGACTGAAGAGAGCAACCCCGAGACTCCTCTTCCAGTGCCTGCCGACGGCGGAGCCCCACCTGTTATCATTCCAGGTGCTCGAGGTCCTGGTGGGGTAGGTGCTTGAGCTCCTTGGGGTTGTGTTGGTGTAGTCCCTGGAGCTGTTTTTGTTGACTCTGATTTTCCCCCACCCCCCCTTGTGATTGTTTTAGTGCCTGATGGTTGTGTAGTAGTTGTCTTCTTTTCAGCTTCTTCCTTCTCCCTTTTTTCCTCTTTCTGCGAAACGCCTGCACTCTCTTTTTCTCTCGCACCAGGGGCTTGTCTTTCTCCTGTAGTCCTTCCCAAGCCTTGCTCGCCATATTGAAGGTCATCCAGTTTAAACCTTGTTCCTCTTCCCCTGACTCCTGAAGTTCCTGCTCCCCTCTCAGATGGAGTAGTGGAAGTAGATGATGTAGAAGGTCTCGGCACAGGACTCGTAGGAGATTGTCCTTGAGCATATACTGCACATGCAAAGATTACTACGCTCGCGATAATTACAAATATTGCTTTTTGTAGGAAATTTTTATCAATTTCATCCTCGAAGATCTTATGCATAACCACACCCTGAAAATTTAAAATTTGTGTTTAATAATACAAATTCAAAGGTTCTATTCACAAGAAAAGATTTTCATTCTCGGTTAATAGTGTAGGGGATTTCTTCTTTCCCTTCTGCCCAGTAATAGACAAAAGTTATTGAATTTCTATCAAATGATTGCACTTTACAGCCTTTGACAGTATCTCCTAACCCAACAAGTATTCCCCGAGGTTCTTCAGGGGTAAATATCTTAACTTTTTGTCCTATTTGCTGTCTTGATGCCTTGACCCCCTCGAGGATCTTCGCTACATCCGGTCTCTTTGGAGGAGGAGGTGGTGGTGGCGGCGGCGGTGGTGGCGGTGGAACTAAAGGCTTCCACAGTTCAGCCTTATCCAATATATTTTTACCCCAGTTATCTATATCAGCTAATGGTTCTGTTGGGGGTTTCAATGAAAATGGAATCGATTCTAACTCTCTTGCTATGGACTCCAACCTTGCTTCTTGTGGATTGGCAAAGAAGTTAACGACTATCTGAGTTATGACAAATAGTATTAAAATTACCAGAAAAATTTCACACCACAAAAATACTTTTTGTATCTTAAATGCGTTCATGTTATTTTGAACAGCCTCCCGCCGTAAATGAAGAGTTTCTTCCCCTCTCCTTCCATTTGGATGTGGGGAATCCTTACCCTTACTCTCTCTATATTAACATTTGGGATCTCCAAAAGACTTTTATACCGATAGATATTTCCATCTGCTTTTAAATTTTCTTTTCCATCGAACTCAACACCATCAGGGGAAGAGGCGAAGAGAACAGCGGGAGACATCGTTGATAATTCTATCTCCAACATCCACTTTTCCCCCGGCCTGAATGCACGAACAAAGAATATTTCCATCCTATTATCGTTACTTTCGGCTATCATGTAGCTCTTTTTTAAAACAGAATCGCTGGTTTTTGTTAATGTGCCACCAGTAAAGCTCCAATCTATAGGGTCAAGGCTTAACTCGATTCCCGAACTTCCCCCTGCACTTTGAACCTCTGTCAATCCCGCTGTGATGATTCGGGTAATGTCCATTTCCGCATATACTTTATCATCGAAAGGTGAACGCCTAAGGTCAAGATTGTCTATCCTGAGCGATTGTGGACTACTAAGTAATCTTTGTAAGAAAGAGATAGTGGAAGTAAAGTCTGCATAGGGTATTTTTAAATTGATTGTGTATTCTCTGTAGTTCTGGTCAATATTTCTCAACACGCCCTGCTGTAATGATGGGATTTGGATAAGTGGACCCGTGCTCGTGACAGTTCTCACTGGGATGCCTTCATCGTCTAATTCGGGAATATACTTTTGAGCTAACCTATATAACTCTTGCCTTAATCTGTCGTGTATCTCGGCTTCGCTCCATTTGCTCGAATGTTGTAAAGCTACCTGAGCATACTCCGCATCAACTACTTGTTTCAAAGCTACTTGATGAGAGTAGTTGATGAGATCTTGTTGAAGTCTATCTATAGCATTATCCAATTCATGAAGGTAATTGTTTGCGGAGCGATAAACTAAATTTAGTGTAAACATTAGCCCACAAATTAGAACCCCTAAAAGTAAAAGCTGTTCTCTGTTAGAGAGTTTGCTCCAATATTTATGGGCTTTTAACAGTAGCTGAGTCAACTTCTTCTTCCTCCACAAAAGGAATTGTTATCTGATAATCAAATACCGTAACGCTCTGTTCAGTTGTCTGTTGCTCGTATACACTTCTTGCTTGTTTCAGAGCATTAAGCCCACTTGTGATAGCTTGCCTTCTAAGGTTCTCTGCAAACCTATGAACATCGTCTACAGAGTTAGCTCTCCCCCATATATTTATACCCTCCTGCCGTCTGTAACTATAAGTGTTAATATTGACTTTGGGTGGGGCACTCATCATTATCTCGGAGAGATAATGTAGTGCAGAGCCAATTTTTGCTGTTTCTCTTCGGAGTATCTGCAATTGATACCTCTTTTCTGCTATACCTTTAGCATTCACCTCAATATTTTTAACTTGATTTTCTAATTCCTTTATTATTTTTTTTCGTTGGTATACAGATTGTGCAAACAACCCTCCCAATACAGTAATCAGAACTAACAATAGACAGCCAACTACTAACATATGTCGGGAGAAATATTCCAAGCTTTGAGCGGTTGCAATTTCTTCGGGAAGAAGGTCAAGTTTTAGAGTCTCGCCCTTACCTATTGAGTAGAGCAGTCCTAAAATAGGCAAGGAGAAGTTTTCAGGCAATTCACACTTAGGTTCTACTAAATTAAATACTTCTATGTCTATGAATTTAACATCTTCTTCTAAAACTGTTCGGATTTCTTCCCTTAGTTCACTCGGCACTTTAAAGTCAGAGCTAACAATTATATGTTTTAATTCCCCCTCAAATTCTGTTTCTTGCTGAAGAGTGTTCAACGATACTCTTAGTTCTCTTCTAATTTCTCCAACCAAATCAGATTTAGGCTCGTCAAACTCCGCTAAACTTATAAGTCTGACCTCTTTCCCCTCTGGTGGTATTTCATCATTTATCGTTTCTAAATCCCTTTCATTCTCAAGGTATCTACTCCACTGTATCTTAGCTCCGCGGGAAAATAGGATTCTCTCCCCTTTACATATTGCAATTTCCAGCCCTTGTAAACTCAAGTGCAAGATTGCATAAATATCGTCCTTGGGCAAAAGTCGCTTTCTGCACAAAGCAGGCAGATCTAACAAACCTGCGGTGCTCACCAAGACTCCCCTCGGCACGAGCCCCAAATCCTTAACAATCTCTATTCTCTCGTTAACAACATCTTTGTGGGCTATTGCAACAAAAACTCTACTCTCCAAGTTAGAGAGATTTTCTAATATAGTTTGGGTCGTTTGTATTTCCTCGGTAGAATAAGGAACATACTCTTCCGCACTTAACTCTACCATATTTTTTACTTCACCTGGATCTTGTGAGGGCAGTGTAACTATTCTCGAGGTAACTTCATATCGAGGGATAATGACATAACATATATCTTTATCCCATCCGTTGTCCCTGATTTTATTTTTCAAATCATCTAAAGATAATTTATTTTGTCCCTCATCTAACAAAGACAGGTTCGTAAAATAATCCAATATCAGCCATTTATCCTTCTTTCTTTTCGCCCTTATAAATAAGTATTTTTCTTCCTCTACAGAAACAAAACTGTAAGTATCTTCCCTATTTAGCAAATTAAACACCAATGGTTTCCTCCTGCCATCTAACAAGATTGGCGTTAGTAGCTTCTACATATACAACAGCGTAACAGCGAACGCGAACCTTCCCGTTTCTAAGGGTTGCTTCGCCAATTATCCTATAGCAAGATGAATTAAACTTGCAATATCTATTTATTGCATCCAAAGAATCGTCTTTGAGTTTGATTTTCTCCTGGACATCTAATATATTTTTGAATCCCCTGTCATCTGATGTCCCTACTTCGCCATCCGGACCCGCTCTAAAGCCCAAGATCCTACGAATAGATTCATCTCCTAACTTCGGTATGCATTTAAGAACGCTCTCTGAAGCAGTGTTAAGATTAATTTTCCCATCACCATAGACGGTAAACATATCCTTTAAGCCAACTTTCCGCTCGGTGCCGTACCAATCTTCTTCCTCTACGCCTCGTAAGTATCTTAACTCCTCTTCTACCTGGAACGGTGTAATGCCCTCTTCAGAATGAACAGGTTCTGTTCTCCTTTTAAGAATTTGCCTTATTACACTCTTGCTTATGCCGGAAACCTCGTCCAAAATCTCTGTCGGAGATGAGTTCAAATTTATTTTCCTTTCCTCATCAATTATTTGAAAAAATACATCGTCCTCTTCACCTAAATTTTCAAGTTCCAGCAAATTCAAATCTTTAATTAAACTGGTAACTTTTGCCCATGGTTGACCTAAATAAGTGCAACCCATCTCATCCGGCTTGAGAGCGTCGGTAATAATTTTATTCCTCAATTCCATAATTCCCCTCTGAACCGCAGAATGTGCCAATGAACGAGCGACTTCTATGTCGAGAGAATAGGCGGAAGCTCGGCGGTCCAACATTACTCTTCTACCAAATCCTGTTACTATTATTGTCAACAACACAATAATCCACATTACCGAAACTAAAACAAACCCTACTATTTTTTTACTCTGAACCAATTTCATATCATTCTAAACTATCTATTAGTTTTTGAATCTGTGCTTTAGTTAAATGTGCTGATGGTGCTCTGATAGGAAAAGTTTCGACAAACTCAGTTTTCTCATTGAGTTTATCTGGGGTTTTTAAAGAGAACTTAATTTCTATTCCCTGTGGTAACCACCAGCAAAGTTTGTGCTTCTTTAATTTAATCGGCTCTATCGGCTCGGGCGGTTCTTCTGAGTTCTGCATTTCTGAAAGAGGCACCCAAATATAAGATATTTCGAAATCCTCAACATTGTTTGCTATTGTGAATTTCTTTTTCTTCTTTAACTTAACTCTGCTTCTGTCAAGCTCCTTTCCTGGTTGAGGAAATTTTGGCAAAGCAGTCTCTACTAATGCCTCTTCTCTCTCTAACTCTTTATTGGTTCTGTCATACCTATACTCAATCCTCATCAAATGGGTTCCTTCACCAGCTTCTTTATTCAAGGGTTCCACCGTGGTGAACAACACCATAGATTTATCGTCACCCTCAAATAAGTGTCCAGCTGAAGCAATGATATTGTTCACATCTCTGGATATTAACCTCATGACAAGCCGGGCATCTTGCTCGGGATTTGTTCCGGTTTCTAACCTTTTCCAAGTTCGGATTGAGGAATGGAAAAGTATGTAAACTGAAGATAATACAATGCTAAGCACAGCACTGGCTACGAGGAGCTCCATCAGAGTAAATCCACCTATCCAAATATTTCCTGCCTGTTTCTCTTTCGTCATTTTACACTACTTATCTCTTTCCTCTGGAGGTAGCCATAACTTCTCGGGTTGGTATAGGGTCTGGGTTTTGATTTCAAACTTCATCCCAGCTCTGTGCCATATAATGGACAAATCGACTTTTGCCATATAATCTTTAAATTGGCTTTCAAGACTTTCCTTCATTCCAGGAGGTAATGTTGAAGGAAGCTGAGGCATAGGCACTGATAACTTAGATATTTTCCACTTATAAGAAAACCGTTCATAAGGAGATGAAAAAGTTCCCTCTTTCTCCTCTTCCACGAGTTGTGGTCTTAACTCTATCTCAGATATTACTTTGTTAAGAAGGAATCTTGCAGTTGTGTAATCTTCCGCCTGTCCACGAGTTAAAATCGCCTGCCTTAATGCGGATTGCAAAGTCATTCCCGCTATGCTCAGTAGAGCAAGCGAAAATAGAACCTCAAAAAGTATATAGCCCAGTGGATTTCTTGAGGAGTCCACATTCATTTAACCTCAAATCTCCCCAGAGCACCTAATGACTTTATGACTATTCTCCTATGAGCTCTATCTGCAGTTTGAATCTCTATTTGGGCTGGGTCAGAAGCTCCACTCGGATAGCAAGAAATGTAATACATTCCCAATGTTCTATCTCTCCCAGCATTTACACGGGAAATCTTTACTGTATCTGGTAATTTGATAGAAACACCGCCTTCATTATCCGAGATTGGTTCAAACTCCTTCTTATCCCCCTTTATCTCCACTAATCGGACTGTTCTAATTTCGTTGTTTTTCTCGTCTATAAGAATCCTAAACTCACGAGACTCTGCTACCGCTTTTTCTTGGGCATACCTTATTGTTGAGGTAATTTCTTGGATGGTGTTCCTGACCCGAAGAGAATACATAGCTCGATTATAGATTGGTACTATCATCCCTGTTAGGACTGCTATGAAAGCTGTAACAACAACTAACTCTAACAGAGTAAAACCTCTCGTGTTTTCGTTCCTTGGATAGCTCAAGTCAAAAGTAAAGCTCACTTTTATAGAAAGATTATTTATGATGCGGTTGACTTATCCTTAGATGTAGATGTAACATCATCTTCATTCCCAGGCACACCATCCGGTCCAGCAGAAAAAATAACATAGTCCGCCTTAAGTGGGTCTGTAGGTGGTTTGTAAACATAAGGATTGCCCCAAGGGTCGGGTTTGAGTTCTCTTACATATTTCCTTTCGCCACTAACAAGATCCTCAAGTGAGTTTGGATACTTATCATTGTGGTCCAGTGCATATAGATCTACCGCATTACTCAGTGTTGCTATATCCCCCTTTGCCGCACGGACTTGCGCCTCTCGAACCCTCCCCCCGTAATTCATCACTACCATCCCTGCAAGTATACCTATTATTATTGTTACCAATATCAATTCAATCAATGTAAAACCAGAATATCTGGACATAACATGCTCCTTTTATTAATCTCTTAGTATTATTATAACGCAAAGCGTCAACCTAATGTGAGACTTACCTATATTAATTTAGTTTGGAAATCGCTAAAATATAGACATAAATTAAGGTTGATAAGAGTTGCTTATTACTGTTCTTCAAAACAGCGTTTGTTATTGCATTGTTCTGTATTATTATCCTCTATTAAGTTTACAGCGTTTTCAGTATGTTCTCAGCACCTTAAATCGGATTTCACATCTATTTATGTCTTTATACAAATAAGTAGGCTAACTCCATATCTACTCTCTAAGGTATAAAACTTGAGTTAGCTACATTGTATTCTTTCTCTCTCTCATATCAAATCTTGAACCACTCATCTCTCTATATGATCAGAAAAGTTGATTAATTCCAATGGAACCTTATAAGATTGAAGAATTACATTGCTTTTCAGAAAGGTGCAATATTTTTCCCTTAAGCAATCCAAAAGTTTGAATACTATTTATAAAATAGTAGAAAATAAACTTTTGAAATGTGTCATACTAACTTAATTCCCGAATATGGGTGTGGAGAACGGTAGAGAATATGCTTTTTTTCTCGATGCTCCTCATAAGTATTTATGTGGGTCTTGTTGCTTCGGGTTGCGGTAATAAAGTAGAACAAATTAAACCTTCCCTGCCGGAGATAACACCTATAAGACTGACTTATAGTGTGTTTTTTCCCCCAACACATACTCAATGCAAACTGGCAGAGAGTTGGGCTAAAGAGATAGAAACTCGCACTGGTCGAAAAGTGAAAATTGCACTTTATCCAGGTAGTTTGCTTACAAAGGCTGAACAATGTTATGAAAGGGTAGTTAATGGTGATATTGACATTGGAATGAGTTGTTTCGCTTACACTCCCAGGAGATTTCCTCTTTTAGAAGTATTAGACCTGCCTCTCGGCTATCCCAATGGTATGGTTGCTACTCGTGTAGCTAATGAAATTGTTAAAAAGTTCCAGCCTGAAGAAATTAAAGATGTGCATCTTTTATATGTTCATGCGCACGGGCCCGGTATACTTGCATCTAAAAAACCTGTTCGAACGCTTGAGGACCTTAAGGGATTGAGAATACGCTGTACTGGGTTCGTCGCCAAGATAGTAGAAAAGCTTGGTGGACAACCGGTGGTGATGACACAGTCAGAAACTTATGATGCGCTCCAAGGGGGGATAGTGGATGCGACCTTCTGTCCGATGGAAACATTGAAGGGATGGAGACAAGGAGAGGTTATTAAGTATGTTACGGACTCGCGGTGTATTGGCTATACCACTGCGATGTTTGTGGTTATAAATAAAGCAAAGTGGGAATCTTTGCCACAAGATATTAGAGATGTTTTTACTAAAGTTAGTGAAGAGTGGGTAGATAAACATGGAGAAGGCTGGTTAAAAGATGACGAAGAAGCAATAAAATACATTATGGAGATGGCTCGTGAAATCATTCCTATGTCAGTGGAAGAACAGGAGAAATGGAAAAACGCAGTTCAGCTCTCTGTTCAGGACTATCTCTCTGTAAATGATGGATTACCTCGCGCGGAAATACTTGCAGAGACTCAAAGATTGATTCAAGACTTGAGTAGATAGTTATACTCATCAATTCAATTACTCAAGCAATGCCTGAGATTTATATGGAAATAGCTTATGAAAGAGTAGAACCTAACTTTCTTTTATAAAATGCTATACATTAATTTTGGGTCTGCGATTAGGTTAAAATTGGATAGGGGTAGAGAAAAGGGAAAAGCAGGAAGCCTTAGTTACAAAGTCTCCCTTTTGCGTTAGTTGGGGGCGGTTCTAAATGCTTTAGATGAGTAAGCTATATGCCAGCAGGTGAGATATGGATTTGAGTTCACAGAAAATACTGGAAGTGTTGAAAATGTGGAGAGGGAGTTTATGGATGTGGATGAAGAAATGTCAAGATTGGAATAAAGAATGTGGAAAGTATAATTTGTGGGGATAGAGTATCCGGAGAGTACCCTTTGATGAGGATATACATCGAAGGGAAATAGATTAGTCGAATAACTCAACGGTGGATAGTAGAGATATTATAGCGAGGTTAATATACGGAATATGGTATTATCTGAGGGAAGTCTCTCTATGAGTTATGTTCCGATGATCAATGCTACGAAACCTATATTAACCAATTTAGAGGATAGGGTATGTAATATGATTCGTCTCTTTGGAAAAATTTCTATCTCTCTAATATTATCTTTTCTTTTATTCTCCACTATATACCCTGAGGATCTCATAAAGATAGGTATGGTAGGATTAGATACCTCGCATGTTATTGCTTTTGCAGAGATATTTAATAAACCTGAAAACCCTAAATACATTCCCGGCTTCAGGATAATTGTGGGTTACCCTGGTGGTAGCCCAGATGTGGAGGCGAGTTATACCCGAGTAGAAAAATTTACTGAGAGACTAAGGGAGGAATTCGGAGTTGAAATAGTAAATTCAATTGAAGAGGTATGCCAAAGAGTAGATGCAATTTTGCTTACAAGTGTGGATGGTAGAGTCCACTTGGAGCAAGTTAAGGTTATATTCAAGGCGAAAAAACCTGTATTTATCGACAAGCCTCTTGCAGGTTCGCTTAAAGATGCTTTAATGATTGAAATGTTAGGAAATAAATATGGTGTTCCATGGTTCTCAAGCTCTGCTTATAGATTTTATACCACCCTCAAAAGGCTGAAAGATGTAGATATTGGCACTATTCACACCGTAATTTCTTATGGACCTTGCCACATTGAACCGCATCATCCTGACCTCTTTTGGTATGGCATTCATCCTACTGAAGCTCTATTTGCGGTTATGGGTGTGGGGTGTGAAACTGTAACGAGAACTCATACACCTGATACAGATGTGGTCACAGGCGTATGGAAAGACGGTAAAGTAGGGGTGTTGGTGGGCTTAAGAAAGGGCGAATTACCTCATCAAGTAATTGCATTCGGTGAAAAAGGCACAGCCAAGCAAGATAGCGGAGGGGATGATTATGTAGAACTTGCAAAGGAAATCGCGAACTTTTTTAAGACAAGAGTCCCACCTGTATCCCCACAAGAGACGATAGAAATATTTGCTTTCATGGAATCTGCAGAGGAGAGCAAAAAATTGGGAGGTGTTCCAGTAAAGATCACTGAAGTCCTTGAACGAGCAAAGTCTGAAATATCTCCTAATAATGATAATTTATAAACAAATTTATAAACAAATCTCTCTACTCTAAGATGATATTTAATAGGCATTGGGTATGGGCATCGTGCGGGTTAGTTTTGGGGATTATAATAAGTTGGAAATTTGATTTGGGGATAATTTCCTCAGTAGCCCTTTTGTTATTTTCCTTAATTTGCCTATTACTAAGTAAAAGATTTACTCATTTCCAAATAGGTATTGTTTTCCTATCGATAGGGACCCTGACATATTCTTTAAATCCGTATCCTAAAGATGGAGATGATTTATTCAGATATATTCTTACCCTGAAACCTAACTCTTACATAGAGGTAGATGGAGTTGTTATTGATACAACCTTGCCCAATGCAAAGAGTGCATTTTCTTTTGTTTTGGATGTGAATAAAATAAGAAATTTAAGCGGAGAATGGCTACAAGTAAATGGCAAAATGATAGTTTATGTATACCAGGGGAATAAGCCCATTTTTGTTCATCACAGAGTACAAGTTCTCGGGAAATCCTCCCTTTACCTTTCTCCCACGAATTTTTACATTAGTGGATATGAAGAGTATCTGAGAGCCCACAGGATTTATAGTCAGTTAGTTACTCGCGATTCTAACATAGAAATTAAAGGAGCAAGAGCGTTCTCACCCTTCTACTGGTTATCCAAGCTGAGATACTCAATTTACAAATTGATTGTTAAGATAGCACCTCAAGACACTCTTGGACTGGTCAAAGTTCTATGGTTGGGAGATAGAAGCGATTTGACCAGGGAAGAAAGAGAATATTTTGCACTTTCGGGAACTGCACATATACTCGCTATTTCAGGACTCCACATTGGAATCATCTTCATCATTGTAAATGCTATTTCTCAGTTTATATTTAAAGACAAGATAACCTTATCTACTATGCTGGCTCTTTTAAGTTGCACGATTTATTCAGTGTTATCGGGTTTGCACGGATCCTCAATAAGAGCCCTCTTTATGATTTCGGTAGGATCTCTGTATATTCTCACTAACCGAAGGGTAGATCTTCTTTCAGCCCTTGCTATCGCCATAATCGGAATCCTCACATTTAATCCAGATTTTCTTTGGGACATAGGAACACAAATGTCTTTTTTTGCAGTGCTCTCCATTTTAGTGTTTTACGAGCCATTCAGGAAACTTCTGGTAAAGCTGTATCTGCCTCCTGCACTTGCTAAACATCTTGCAGTAATTTTTGCGAGTCAAATATTACTAATTCCCCATTTGAGTATCCTATCGAATAGAATAAATATGTTATTTCCACTCACTAATCTTCTCGTTGTCCCCCTTACGGGGATATTCTTAGCTGGTAGTCTGGTTTGTGTTCCTTTCCTGTTCTCTCCATTAATCTCAACACCTATGATTTATATATCCAGCTTCTTTCTATATGTATCTCAGGTAATTTGCAAGTTGAGCGCAAGTCAAAACTGGGCACTATTAAACATTCCTTCGTTGTCTAAACTCGGCTTCTTATCTTTTCTTGTTTCGTCCTATCTTTTGTATAAACTTCTCGAGAATTTTTCGAGTAGAAGACTTATTTATTTTCTCCTCTCAGTGCTGATCTTGCTCTCAGTCTGGAAGGGTATTCTACCTGATAATGGCTTGGAGATAAATTTGCTCGATGTGAGCCATGGGGATGCAATTATCATTAACTCCAATGGGAATGAGCACATACTGGTAGATTCTGGGAAGAGAGACATGGGGAAAAAAGTTGTAGCACCTATCCTCAGAGCCAGGGGAATAAAGAAGATTGATGCAATAATAGCTACTCATTCTGATGATGACCACATTGGAGGCTTAACCGAAGTAATCAAAAACTTCAAAGTGGGAGAGTTTATCTATGGAGAAAATTTCGATACAACCCCTAATGGTAAGGAACTTCTATCTCTCGCTCACTCACTAAAAATTCCATCGAGAAAGGCGAGTGATGGAGAGAACATAAAGTTTAAAAGTGGAGCGGTATTGAACATATTATACTCTGGAGATAGCTCCTCAGAGGATACAAATTCAGACTCCATAGTAGCGAAGTTAAGCTATAAGAGGTTTTCCATATTATTAACTGGAGATATTCCTGTAAATAAAGCTCTGGCTAACCTTGAGAGATTAGAGGCTAATGCCACAATTTTGAAACTTCCCCATCACGGATTAAAAAATTCATTAAGCCATGACTTTTTGAATCTTGTCAATCCGGAAGTAGTATTGTGTTCCGGAAATGAGTTCTATAATTCTTGGGGTGTAAGAAGTGAGGTAAAGCAGATTCTAATAGATAAAAAAATCCCTTTATTACGGACAGATTCTTTGGGTGGAATCTTGATAAGAACTAATGGTGACTTCTATACAATAGAATGTGCTCGTCAAAAGAAAGGGTATAAGATAATTAACATAGAGATGTAAGGACTATCTGTTTGGAGAATATTTGTTTTTTAGCAAATTTATCTGCTCTCTTATGGCTCTTAATGAGCTCTTAATATTTTCCAAGGGAAGAGCTGTTCCATATACTCTGCTTGAATTTGCTTCATCTACACTCTCTATTACTGTATCTCCGAGTTCTGATTTCGTTAATCTCTCTAACTTCTTCTCAATATTTCCCACTCTTTTACTCAGTACTTCTACCTCTTCAACTAATCGATATACTAAATGAAAAATGTCTTCGGTATGTTCTAAAGGGATTATGCTCTGGTTTCGGTGCGAGTCTCTCGTTATACTCTCGGGATTACCTGTCGACTCTGCACATTCTCTCAAGAGTGATTTAAGTTCATCCCAATTAGGATTTATTCCCATAGTTGTTCATATCCTACGCATTTATTGAATAACTCATAAAAAACTCGTTAACTTATATATAAATTTAATGTGTAAAATTAACTTATGAGAAAAAATTTTTTAATATATCTAATCATCGTTTTATTATACCCCAGTTTTTGTCTTCCTTTAGAAATATCTGATTGGGCAATCGCAATAACCGGAGCGAAGACTGCAAAAAGGGAAAAAGTTGCTCTCACAGCAGAATTGTTGAATCTAAAAGTAGGAATTTCTCTTAATAGGGAAACACTTCCCGGAAGTGAGGTCCTAAGTATATTTAAAAGTGAAGAATCCGAAGGGCATAAGTATCTGATAGCGACTCGAGATAGTAGCATTAACAGTAATGAAAACATCGACGAGGGTATTTTTCTTATTAGTTTGACATATTCAGGAAAGGTATCGGAGATGAAATATCTCTCTATCCCGTTCGGATGGAGAGTAGAAAAAATAGAAGTTATACCTCACATATCTGGGGTTAGAAGTTTCTATGTAGTTTTTTTGACAAAGTTTTCCGAGGTGGTTAATTTAGGTTCAGTATGTTTGTTTGAGGATAGCGATAACTTTCTACTTTATCCTACTCAACAAATTCCATTGCCCTTCTCTCCAAGAAGAATTTTACCGCTTAGAAGTGAAGGGTTGTGGGTTATAGTAGGGAGAGATGAAGAGGGGGATAAAGTTTGTCTTTTCGATATGTATCTTAAAACGAGCAGAGTCGTGAATATAGAAGGGATATATGGCGATATTGAGGACATATTTCCTCTCGATGATGAGTATATTGGAATAGTTGTTAATCAAACTTCTGTAGAAGGGACAGAGCAATGTCGAGTCTATGCGGTAAATATATGGAGCTGGGAAACAGCATATGAACCTACGGTCCTCTGGGGTGAACTATCTGAAAGTGAGAATAACATAACAGCATCTAAGTTTGGTATCTGGATAAAAACAGAGTCTCTTAAAGAAGGGTTTGGATACTTATCTCTTATAGAATGGAGTCCTTTCGAAGGGCTTACCAAAAAATGGGAGACCGCGGTCGTAGGTATACAACAAGCGTGGAGTTTTTCTCCTCACCCCTCCTGTCTTTCCACACTTATCAGCATAGGTAAAAAAATAGACATAATCACCAATGAAGGAAATAATAGATTCACATCTATGTTAGAAGAGGATCTTACCTTTTCTTGCTGGTTATACGATATGTGTTTCCTTGCATCTGGAGGAAGGATATATAAACTGGACACAGCCACTGGTGCTCTAACACAGTTACTAATAACTCAGTCAGGTTGGGTAGAAAGACTCCTCCCAATAGAAGATATTGGCCAGTATGAAGAGAGTCTTCTCGATGCGAAGAAAATTAGGTTTTCAAAAGTATTGTTCGACCCCCACGAGATTATGAGAAACTTTAAAACTGTAGTAATATCAGAATCGTCTTCTAACTCAGAAAGTTGGATTGTATCTCCCATTATTCCAACTACTAACCAAAGTTTACTATGGTTCTTAGATAAAAGGGAAGACCTTGTTCTCTTACATCTTGGACTTATACCAAACCCTACTCAATATTCTTCCGTATATTGGTTAAGCTTGCGTAACTATCCCTCTGCCGACTCTCCCCTATTTAACCCCGTAGAATACATATTCCAGGTAAAGATTTCGGAAAGCAAATCAGCAAATAGAGAGGTGTTATGGTTATTCGGTGAAGGAGATGAAAATTTCAGAACTCCCGAGGATTCTCAACAGTTAAAGATGCTTGCTGATGCTCTTGCAAGTGCGCCCTACTATTTATCTCACCACTCCACTTCAACCCCAGTGGATAGTGAAATTAAAGACTACCTACTTGTGGTAGCAGACACACTAAGCTTTGCAAAAGGCTTGCTCTCTCTTAAGCAGATATCTGAATATGTAAGAAATGGTGGAAGTTTACTAATCATAGGAGGATATTATCCAGATATTGACATAGAATTTCTATACTACTGGCTTCTCTCGATTGGAATACACTTTGCCCCGCGTGTACTCTCAGAGGGAGATTTTCCAATATACTGTGATGCGGGTTCTATACTTAGTCACATACCATCTTTGGAAATCAAAAACGGTGCAATGTTAAGAAAAACTACTAAACTCGAGGGGTATCCGTCTGCTAACCAGATGGACTCCTCGGAAGACAAAACTCAAAATCTGTCAACAATCCTTGTTAACTATGGTAAGGGTAAAATAGGTGTAGTAGCTTCTAAGTATCCTTTATCTTCCTACCGATTGAGAATTCCCAAAAATCTTGAATTTGCATTAGGGCTCTTCGGCGTATTGACTAATAGTGCCTACTTAGATGAGGATACTGATGGAGACCATTTGCCAGATAAATTGGAAGATAAAAATGGAAACCGCATTAAAGATGTAGGTGAAACAAATCCTCTATTTATAGATACAGATGGAGATTATGTTCCCGATGGTGCAGAAGACGAGAATATCAACGGCTTTTGGGAAGAAGATGAAACAGACCCAACTTGTGATGATACTGATGGGGACGGTGTCTGGGATGGAGCAGATATGTCACCTCTGCCTACGATCAAAGAAGTTGTAATTACCCGTATAGATCCACCTATTTCACCTGCAGAGGGAGGCATTATGGCTCTCTTAGAAGGTAGAAACTTTTCCCAGGATACTAAGTTCTACTTCGGAAGAAAAGAATCTCCTTTCGTTAAAGTTCTCAGTCCCAACCGTGCATTGGTTATAGTTCCTGAATACCAATACGACCAAGGGGGAGTAGTAGATGTAGGTGCTATGAGCAGTGGTTCTTGGGAAGCTTCAGGTGTTACAAAGAGATTTCAATTTTCTCCTCGAACGGAGTTGAAAGTTAAGAAGGAGTATTTAGAGCATAACAAATGTAATGTAATTATAGAAAATCCTTTCAAAGTACCTATTCATAAGGTACTAATACTCGTGCATGTTTCAGAGCATGTAGCGGACTTGAGCGGAACAATTAGTGATAACAGATGGACACTCGAGATAAAGCCCATCAAAGAGAAATGGTATCTTATTGTTGCGGAAAAAAAGAAATCATTGGTGAGCTCCGGTAAACTAACTATTCAATTAGCCCCTTCTTTATTAGAATCTCCTTTAGGAAATAAGCACCTCATTATGGAGAAGGTTTGGATAGAGAACGCCTATGGAGGGAGGTTTAAAGTGCATATAGAGGAATAATAAGAAATCCTTTATAGTACTCTTCTCGTTTCTAACCTCTCTTATGGAGGTGTAATTTTGCCTAAGACTACTGGCTTTGAGGCACCCGTTACTTGGGGAATGTTAGCAGGTGTTCCGCATATAGTCTCGTTGCCTAATATTGCATAAGCAAGAGCCTCTCGACAAGAGTTTGGAATACCATACTGATCGCTTGTAAACACGGGGATTGGAGCAAAACCTCGTGCTAACCATTTTAGGATTGTGCGGTTTTTTGCACCCCCACCACCAACTATAACATGGTCAATTAGATATTTTGGCTTTACGAATCTCTCAAAAGCGTCTATGATTATTCTCACTACTGCGGTAGTCACTGTAGCTACAAGATCCTCAAAAGGATACTCCCTTCTCGCGTTCAAGGCATCTCGCAGGTAAACATCTTCACTGAAATCACTCCTGTTAGCCGCTTTAGGTGGAACCTTAGAGTAGAAAGGATGATCGAGTAGATATTCCAAGAACTCATCTATAACTTTCCCATGTCTTGCCGCTCTCCCATCCTTGTCCATACTTTCCTCGCCTTTTGTCAACAATCTCACTGTTGCATCTATAATCATATTACCGGGTCCCGTGTCAAAAGCCATTATTTGGTCGAACTCGGGCGTTATCACAGCCATGTTCGCAATACCAGAAATGTTCAAACACAGTATATTCTTATTCGCCCGTCTAAAGAGGATCCAGTCTGCATAAGGCATAAGTGGAGCACCCTGTCCACCTGCCGCCATATCCCTCGCTCGGAAATCGGATACTACTGGAAGGCCAGTCCTCTCTGCTATTAATGATGGCTCTCCTATTTGAAGCGTGCCTATCTTAGTGAATTGCGGTGGCGGAAGATGCACCAGTGTGTGTCCATGTGAGGCTATAAAGTCCACCTCTACATTCTGTTCTTTTCCAATCTTTATCATCTCTATACCAGCTTGAGCCAAGAGCTCACCAAGCTGAAAATTTAACTGGCATACATCTCGCGCTGTTTTATGTTCTGAAAGTAGTTCCAACTTAAAATCATCTCGATAGGGAAATGTATTAGAAGCAAGTAGCCTAATTGCCATCTCTGGTCCAGTCCCCTTTAGCCGAACAAGAACCGCGTCTATCCCATCACAAGATGTCCCTGAAACTAATCCCACAACAAACCTCGGAATTTTATTTCTTAATCTTTCTAAATCAAACATTGGTTTTTACCCCTGGTTCCTAAATTGGTTCAATTGTAAAATTGTTGACAACTTAATAATAATATATATGTTTTTCTCATTTAGTTCAACTTTTTTATAAAAGTTACTATTATGAATTTTTGCCCCTTCCAAACAGAAAATAGTTTAATGACATTTATATGTTTTGCTATTGCAATACTAAATAAGACTGGAAATTCATGGAAATCCCTTCACTCCGTAATTTCAAAAATTTCTGAAAATGCTTCTAAATCAAGTCTCGATAAGGAACTATCTTTTCTTATTAAGTATCATGGAATCCAGGATGATGAGCTCTGGCATGCCGAGAATATATTGGAAAGGGTAAAAGCTGACCGCTGGCAAGTCTCGTTCTATAGCGCATCTGACTACCCTGAAGAATGGCTTCAATATGGAGAGAAATCTCCTCCATTGATATTCTTCAAAGGTACTCCCCTTAATAACATCTCGCTATGGTGTGCAATTGTGGGAACAACCCAACCTGATTTTGCCACAATTGATTTGGTTAGGAAGACAGTGGAATTTCTAATCGAGTTTAAGTGTGGTATTGTGACAGGAGGGGCACCAGGTGTAGATTCAATCGCTGTGGAGTCTGCACTTTTGCACAATATCCCAGTCAGAGTAATACTGCCAATGGGCATACTACATTACACCCCCCATAATAGTATTTTGAAAGCTACAGAACAAGGAATTTGCCAAATAATATCCCCCTGGACGCCAAACTCAAGATGGAGCAAGTCACAAGCGGTTAGGAGAAACTCACTCATAGCTTTCTCCTCATCAGTGGGCTTTATATTTAATCCTTCACACGAGGGAGGAAGTTATCGCGTAGCAAAGAATCTCTTCTCCAGAGAGTTACCTGTATTCGTTCACATGCCGGATAAATATGCTTGGCACCTCAGATACAGTAAGCTTGTATATCCCATTCCTACCGACCTAAATAATGCAAACACTGAAGTATTAAAAAAAATATTATTTAAACTTTCTCAATCTCCGAACAAAACGGATAATTGCCTTCCCGAATTACTTTAGATGGATTTTAAGGATGTACTTTTGTATAAGGTAAATATTGGTTAGCCGTTCATTTATTATTTTTACTGTCCCAATAATTTCCCTCTTGCTGTGAGAGATTATATATACAAGACAGATGATAAACCCACCAAAAATTTGCCTGAGTTTCCCGGTTGGGTTATTCAAATATATTAGGCGCTTTATTCTTAAAACTAATTATCAACCCTCTATGATATTATAAAAAACAAATTTATCTACTATGATAAGTGTTTTTTTAATTTAGTAATTTGTAAAAACTTTTTGTGAAGAGAAAAGGATTGCCTATGTCTGTAAACGCCATTAGTTCTGGTATTCCAGAGTTTGACCATATACTGAGAGGCTTAATTGCAGGTGATAATGTAATTTTTCGTGGGGAGTCTATCTCAGATTATCTTATTTTTGTTTCACCATTTGCACAACACGGACTTAAAATGGAACGCCCAGTAGTGTATTTTGTATTCGGAAAACATGAACCTTTATTGAGAGAAACCGAGGTCACTACCTTTGTGAAAATAGACCCAGTAGAGGGATTCGAGCCGTTCATAAGTCAAGTTCACAAAGTTATACAAAATACGGAACGACGGGCTTTCTATGTGTTTGATTGTCTATCCGATCTTTCTTGCGTTTGGTTCAGTGACACTATGCTTTGTAACTTCTTTATGCTTACTTGCCCTTATCTTTTCGATCGAGGAGATTTAGCTTATTTCTTTCTCAATCGCTCTCTTCACACGGTAGAGTCAATTGCTCCTATTGTTCAAACTGCTCAAATAGTCATAGACCTGTACAACCACAATGGAGACATATTTATACGCCCTGTAAAAGTCCAGCAAAGATATTCTCCATCTATGCACATGTTCCATATATGGAAAGATAAAAGAATGACCCCTGTCACTGAAAGCCACACCATAGCTAAGATACTGTCATCTTCATCCCATATAATTTCTGGGGAGGGAAAAAAAGATATATGGAACCGAACCTTGAATGAAGCAAAATATGTTGCACGGCTAAAAGATGAAAAGGCAAAGCGAGAATGGATGGAGCTTCTCATACGGATGATGATTACTCGAGAGCGAAGAATGACGGAATTATTTCTCCAATACTTCACTTTAGAGGATCTTATAGAAATCGGTAATCGCGTGATTGGCACAGGGATGATAGGTGGAAAATCAGTAGGTATGTTATTAGCTAACGCAATCCTTCAAAAAACTAATCCCCAATGGCGGTCTAAGTTGGAAAAACATGATAGCTTCTATATAGGCTCGGATGTCTATTATACTTTCCTCGTGCGTAATGGTTGTTGGTGGGCACGAGAGCAACAAAAAGAGTTGGAAAGCTTTTTGCCTGGTGCCGAGAGAATTCGGAGACGCATCATTACCGGGGAATTTCCGGAAGATATAGAAATACAGTTTGAACAGCTCCTTGAATACTTTGGCTCCTCTCCGATAATCGTTCGTTCTAGTAGTCTTTTGGAAGATAATTTTGGAAATTCTTTTGCGGGTAAATACGAAAGTGTGTTTTGTGCCAATCAAGGCTCTACGCGACAACGGTTAGAGGATTTCAAAACTGCAGTGCGCACTGTCTATGCGAGCACGGTAAGTGAAGAAGCACTATTTTATAGAAAGCGTCGCGGTTTATTGGATAGAGATGAGCAAATGGCTCTCTTAGTTCAGCGGGTCTCTGGAGCCCAGCATGGGAGGTTATATTTCCCAAATATCGCAGGTGTAGGATTTTCCTATAATCCCTATGTTTGGTGTTCCGATATTAATCCTAAAGCAGGGATGATAAGATTAGTTTTCGGTTTAGGAACCCGGGCGGTTGAACGCTCCGACGATGATTACACGAGAATCATAGCACTCAATTCCCCTATGCTCAGACCTGAAAGTTCGACAAAAGAACAAAAAAAATATTCTCAAAGAAAAGTAGATGTTATAGATTTGGACGCTAATCGTCTTGTTTCTCTATACATTCAAGATATAATCCCGCACTGCTTAGAAAACATACCTTTAGAACTGTTCATAACACAAGACCTTGAGATAGAAAAGCTATTCAAAGAGAGGGGAATAAAAATATCTCCGCAATGGGAAATCCGATTCGACTCTCTAATTACGAAGACATCATTTGTAGAAGATATGCGAGAGATTCTTTCTACTCTCCAAAAAGCATACCAAAATCCTGTTGATATTGAGTTCACCGCAAACTTCGTAAACGAAAAGGACTTTTACATTGACATAGTCCAGTGCAGACCTTTACAAGTGAGCGACCGCTCGGAACCCCTGTCAGAGCCAATTATTGATGAAAAAAACAACCTTCTTATCTCAACTGATGGACCTATCATAGGTAGAAGCAGATTAAATAGAGTTCACCGCATCATTTATGTCTCACCAAATATTTACGGTGAGTTGCCCATTTCTGAAAAATATGCTGTTGCCAGGGCTCTCGGCAACCTGAATCAGTTGAAACCGCTCGGAGTAGCTGACCCTATTATTGTCCTTATCGGTCCTGGAAGATGGGGAACTAGTACCCCATCATTGGGAATACCAGTAACCTTTTCCGAAATAAGTTCTGCATCTTTCCTTTGCGAGATTGTGGTTATGAGAGAAGATTTAACCCCAGATGTTTCTCTCGGAACACACTTCTTCAGTGAGTTAGTAGAGTCAGACCTGGTTTACTTTGTCTACTACCCAGCTAAAGATTCCCACCTACTGAATGAAGATTTGTTGCTCCGATTCCCAAATAACCTAAAAAATTTAGATCCCCATTTGGGAAGATACGATAATATCATCCATGTTATCGATTTCTCCCCTGAATCACCAATATCGTGCTATGTCTACGCAAATAATTTCGAGCAAAAATTAATCTTATACCTTAAGGAGGAAGGTTAATCTTACTCTCACTCCCAGTTGAGAGAGTAATCCATTATACTTGTTAGTATCTACAGCTCACTAATCTCTACCAGGATTACTGAGTAATTATTATATCCCCAATCTCTCTTTCAGTATTTTTTCTGTTCGATTAAACACCTCTTCCGGAGAACCTTCTGCAGATATAGTTATTAGTAGACCCTCTTTCTCGTAATACTTTGCTAAAGGTGCTGTGCTTTCTTCGTAAGTTTGTAATCTTACTCTGATTGCTTCAGGTCGGTCATCCTCACGCTGGAAAAGCTCACCTCCACATTTATCACACACACCCTCTACTTTAGGCGGATTAAATATTACATGGAAAGTTGTCTTACACTGCTTGCAAGTTCTTCTTCCGCTCAGACGCTTTACAACCTCCTCTGTATCCAGAGCGTAGTTCAAAACCCCATCAAGCTTAATATTCAATTCGCCTAAGAGTGTTTTCAATGCCTCTGCTTGATAGACTGTTCGGGGAAAACCATCCAAAAGGAACCCATATCCGCTCGCTAAACAACCCCTTCTCTCTTTTACTATACTTATTACCGTATCGTCCGAGACAAGTTTTCCTGCTTTCATGGCTTCCATGGCCTCTTTCATCGCCGGAGATAAAGTTTCTGCCGGCATATTCTTGATTGCACGGAACACATCACCTGTTGAAAGCTGGACTGCACCATACTTTTTGCTCAGAAACTCTGCTTGTGTCCCCTTCCCAACGCCCGGCGCCCCTAACAAAACAAAATGCAATGGTCTTGCCGGCTTGGGTAGATTGCTCTTACATTCTCCGCCGTATAGCCAAGCATTTAAGATAGCTTCATTAGCCATTGTAGCACCCTCCGCAGGTTTAGAGTTAAATTGCCGATTAACAAAAACTGGTGTAAGTATAACAACTTATAACCCCTCACTTCACATACTAAACTCCGAACTTTCCGCGAAATGTTTGAATTCCATTAATAAATCTATCTATACATATACCTTAGAACATCCAAGCTCCCTTTGTTGTGCGAAAAGAAAGAAATTCATTTACTTAAAAGCGTATCTTGCCTAAGAAAGGGTGGTATAGAGTCTCGAACTTCTAAACTTCTATTTGAAATAGTGCGCGGTTCTTTTTTCCTCTGGCGGAAAAGTTGTTAATGTGAGGTATTTCCTGCGGAGAAGTAAATACTACTCAGTTGTATAAAATGGTCGGATTAATTATTGTTGTGGTGAGACTGATGTGTGATCTCAGGTTCAGGTTGAGCCGAGTAGAGAAAATTTGGGAGTGCTCTCCCTTCCTTCGTTTTACTAATACTCTTGCTGGACATGCTCTGAAAAACAATGGCGGATTTATGAGATGCAATTTATTAGTTAAAAAGATGCAACTCAATCAGTCATATCATCAAGGAGAATAGAGTCTAATCCAGACAACTCAACAGAGGAAGACTTCTCTCCCCTTTGCAAGGTAAATCTTTCAAAGTTTTCAGAGAGATTCCAGATTAACACTTTTCTTCTTTCTGGATACCATGCGCATACAACAGGTTTATTCTCTGCAATATGAGGTATGTCTTCGAGACTACCCACAATTTTCTGTTTAAACTTAAAAAGTGCATCTAAACTCTCGGGTATAAACACAGCACCTTTATACTCCCTGCGTGCAACACATCGAGATAGGTAATCTTTTTTGATTTCTTCTAAGTCATAGTCTGATATAAATGTCCAGCCTTCGGGTTTAGGCTTATCAACTACTTCGAACGGGACTCCTATAGCCAGAAACAGGCTGAAGGGATTATCATCACTTATGTATCTACTTCTTTCTCCCCAGTATAGTTTCAATGGACCACACAATTTACTTCCTGCAATTTTTTGATGAAACTCCACTTGTTTTTTCATATATGTTGGTAATACTTCCCAGTGTGTTTTAGGAAAATGCTGTAACCCACTCATGAACATAGTATTTCTCACATCCGCTATTGTGGATACAACTAATTTGGCGCCCATATTCTTCGCAGACAATTTATCTGCGGGGAAGGCAGTAGTCTCGCTATATGCATTCTCTGGCGACACAAATCGTCGGTGGAATAACACACTAAATAATTCGTTGCATTTGCCTTTCACTGAGCCGAAACTCGCATCATCAAACATCCCCTCTCCAACTCTGAACATCCTGTTCTTATAGCCGTCCAATCTAATTCCTGCTTTCTCACTCCCCATATACATCACCATAATGCCCAATTCTATACCTGCTGTAGAGTTCTCCAGTCCCACAAAACAAGATGAGAGCAGGTCACAATTGAAATCTATCCAGTCCCTTAGTAGTTTTGTAAATTTCCTATGGGATACTGAGTCTATTAATTCTCCCCAATCTTTATCTGAGTAAGCATACTCAGTGAGAAATTTTCTTTTGTGCGCTTCACAATAACACCCCCCAATTTGCCCTGGAGCCTGCGCAAGTCTAAAATCGTCATCAAGGAATATTCTATTTACCCCGACTCCTTTCAATTTCTTTATTGCGTCCTTATTCTCATCACAAGCGGGGGAGTGTAATGAAGTTCCCGCAAAGTTTCTTCCCGTATGGTCTAATGCAGTTGACCAATGTTTAGGTGGTGTAAGTGGAACTTCTCCCGAGTAGCTCCCTAAAGAGTCCCCAGGATGACCTAAGGGCACATTTATTACACCTACTTCAATACCTTCTTTTTCAATCAGATTCTTCCATTTAGCAAGTGATTCCGGAGTAAAATACCAATGTCCATATAAGAATCCTCCTAACCATACTTCTGACACTCCAGCATCTATAAAAACTTTTATTAAATCAGGTTCCCTTTCAAGAGCTTCTATACTTACGGACACATTGTATTTGCGGACTGGACCTCTGGTCATATTTCCAAGGGCACTTCCGCAGGAGCTAATAATTAACCAGCTCCCAATGCTACTTTCAATGAAAGAGCGTCTGCTAATTTTCATACAGGGAGCCCTTCTTGCATCAGGTGAAGTATTGAGTGGGTAAAAACTCTTCAACTGGATGGATTACTATGAACGAGAGACTTCTACATTAGCAAGGGAACTTTCATAGAAACTTTGTGGTATAGTAGGTTCTCCACTCATTAACGGAGGAGCTACCTCCTTAGGAATCAGGAATACAGCAATCTTAGTAGCATTTACATCACTGGGATGAGTTACTATATCGCACTTCCACTCTCCATCAGGCATAATCAAAATTGTGGGAGTATTCCAATATGGCTTGTTCCACCATCCCCCTCCATTAAAGATATATACTGCGATTCTATTGTGCCTTGGTATCACATGACTCACCTTTCCAACTAAAAATTCCTCCGAGCCAATTGGGGGAATATATGTCAGCTCTATTTGTGGGGTCCCCTCACCATTTATTTTCTCTGTTCCACTCCAATTATCACCCATTCTCACTCCGCGAAAAACATCTAAAAATCCCTCTTTCATTTTCCCAGATTTATCGAAGATTCCCCAGTGTGCTTCCTGAGGATTCTCGGAAGTCCATTTCCAGGGTTCATCGAATGCTTCGAAGTAAAAGTACTCTGCACCTTTAGCTTCTGCCCAGGAGACAAAATTAATAAAGAAAAATCTTGCATTCTCAAGTGTTGGCACTGCTTCTCCAATAGTGTTACCTTCGCTTGGCCATCCTACCTCAGAAATAATTATCTTTTTATTCCCTACCGCTTTCTGTAGCTCCTCAAATCTTATGTCAAAGTAATACATTGCATAGTTAACATCGATTCCCTCCCAATACGGATAAATATTAACGAAAACCACATCACATGCTTCTACAAGTGCAGGCCTACTTATATAATTTTGATAAATCTCACCCGTGGTGACAGGAACTCCCTTGGCATGGGCCTTCACTTGATTTATATATGAAATCAACTGTGCTTCAGTTAAATCACCTCTCAGAAGCGTTTCACTTCCAACTACTGCTAAATCAACCACGCCTTTTTGTAGTAGCTGAATTAGACTCTGTATCTCTTCATTATTTGCATTCAAATCAGCACTTATCCACGCACCTATCGCTGTTTTCTTACCTCGAGCTCGTGCTAACTCTGCTACCTTTTCAAGCCCCCTTTTGCACCCAAATGTCCTTACCCAGTTCGTAAAAGGAGTGATTGTGCCTAATTTCTGTTGAAGTTCCTCTTCGGTAATCACAGTCCAATTAGGATGTTGATTCTCACCAGTAAACGGACTAAAGTTTATCCCGTGCAAAGGATACTTCACACATGCACTTACAAGTACTGCTACTATCACTTTTACAAACAATATGAGTGCTGGAAGAGAGTTTTTACTATCAAAAATATTAAGCATGGTCTTTCCTCCTGATACTAATTTTGAGCTCTAAACTTGTATCCTCTTTATAAAAATATATCTCTATATAGTAGTATATTATGACTGTAAGAAAGAAGCTTAATTTTTTAGCCTTCTTCAGTAAGGGGGGAAAGAACTCTTCTGATGTAGAGATTATTTGTGTTTAAAACCTCAATTAATATTTAAGCCCATTTCGCGTTATGCAGAAAGCTGTGTCCTCTTTATTCTCGCTTCCAAGCTTGAGTGATTCACCGATTACTATAAATAAATTTTTCAATGAAAGAATAACCTTTGGAAACTCTGTATTTTTTACACGGTTTCCTTACTCTCTTCAGCTGATATCTCTACACCTGGAAACCAATATGGTTCAGATGGAACAGGAGGAATCTCTATTAATTCATAACTTAAATTTGGATTTGCCATGCGGGTATTAAGTCTTTCACAAGCCAAACGGCCCATTTCAAGGCTATTCTGCTTGAAGATCCACGCGGGAAATTTTAGAGTTTGTGGGCGATTTTCATCGCAAAGCGTGGCAAATTCCACATCATCAGGAACTTTATATCCTAACCTTGTCAATTCAGTAAATGTAATTTCTGCCAAAATATCATAGGCGAATACCATTCCAGTAGGCTTTTCTTTATGAGCCATCACTCTGTAGATACTTATTGGTAGTTCTTTGGGATGTGAACATACTGTATGCTCGGGTAAACATGGTAGACCACTCTCTTTGAGAGCAGACAGATACCCCTCATATCTTTGGCGAGCGCTTGTGGGAGTTAACTCTGCAGTTATAAACGCTATACGCCTATGCCCCTTAGCTATTAAACACTTGGTGAGCCT
The DNA here is from genome assembly GCA_026415215.1 of Candidatus Hydrogenedentota bacterium. Taxonomy (GTDB): domain Bacteria; phylum Hydrogenedentota; class Hydrogenedentia; order Hydrogenedentales; family Hydrogenedentaceae; genus Hydrogenedens. Next base: position 11,502 of record JAOAHN010000134.1, on the reverse strand, counting down.
CTCTCCTATCAATCTGTTTTGTGACACTACTGCGTCGGTATTAAGAGGTGGAAGGTATCTATCTATCAAGACAATTGGGAACTTCTGATTGACGAGTTTGTGAACTATTTCCCTATTTTTATCATTATTGTAATGTGGCCAAAAAGCAACTCCGTCTATTCCCAATCTACTCAAGGTTTTGAGAAAATTATATTCAGTATTCTCATCGAAATATAGATTGTAGGATATGGTCTGGATAGACAAATCACTTGCTTTCTCCATAAAGCCTTCTAAAATCTTTTGGGTATGTTGGGTTTGTTGATCCTGCATTGCTATTGCGAAAGTCGTCCTAATAGGGCTTATCTTTGCCCTAACATATTGATCTCGAGTAGCAACTATTGTCCTCTTACCTTGAGACCTTATCAAATAACCCTCTATTTGAAGCTCTTGCAATACTTGTCTAATATAACCCCTTGTTAAGTTATATCTTTCGCACAACTCGTGTTCTGATGGAAAATTAGAACCAGCGGGATATTCATTAGAGAGAATTTTATCGATTAGTTCCTCTTTTATTTCTTGCAATTTCTCTCTGATTCTTCTCATACAAGATTACTCCTTTTTGTAATTACCTAAATCACAACTTATAACTGCATTCATAATAAATAAAATGGTTAGATTATGTCAAATAAAACCATTAACATACACATTAACATGTTTACAACTTGATAAAGTTGGTCAAAACTTGCAGTAAAGGGTATTAGAAAATTCACATAGGTCGTCCTGTTGTCCATATATTAAAAATACTCACAACCTGACAATCCATAAAGCTGTTGGTTCACAACTTGTGATAATTTGTGATTGATTAATGTTTGTAACAATAAATTTGCTTGATATATCAATCCTGGTTTATCAGCTACCACTTTTTTGGATATTTCAAAACTTCTGAATTAGGAATTAGTAGAGAAATCTTTGTTTATTTGGAATAATTTTCTATTGGAGAAAGAATAAGGTTGTTGCTTCTAAAATTCTTGAAAGTTGTTTTTAACCGTAATATACATTGGATAAATCGAGATATGAATGATTCTTTACCCTAAAAGCATTCTCCGGAATAAGTCGTGGGCTACTGTTATCTTGCAGTAGCCCACTAAAATAGATTAAGGTTATTTTTGAGCTAATTTTTATTATGGTTGACCTGGACAGAAATTATCCTCTCCGACTCCTGGGCAGGCATAGTAGCCATTCATATTAAAGTATTGGATTAGTCTGAGAAGCTCTGTCAACTCTATTTTCCAGTTCTGTGGATTATAATCTGAAGCGTGAGGTCTACAAGACTTGTCTCCGTCAAGTCCAGGAATATATCCATCTTCGCTTTGTTCACCGGGTAATGCGCAATGATACCCTTGAATATTAAAGAACTGAATTACACGCAGTAATTCGGAGAGTTCAATCTTATTATTTCCATTGAGATCAGCGGAGTGGATGGTAATAATCTCTCCTTCTCCTTCTATCGCTCCTTCTATCTCACCTTCAACTATTCCTTCCACTACGCCTTCGGGAGCACCTTCACCTTCCACTACGCCTTCAGGAACACCTTCACCTTCCACCACACCTTCAGGTAGTCCTTCTCCTTCTACGATGCCTTCACCCTCGACAACACCTTCACCTTCAGTGGGTATTTCACCAGGGACATCTTCAAGGATCAACAATTGATAGCCATTCTTAAGTGGGGTGGGTCCTATTAGGATAATTGTGTATACGCCACCGGGTAGGAATGTGTAGTTAGCATAACTTGCGATGAGGTTTTCAGTCCCTGCGATTTTAACCTCCACAGAGAGGGTGTCCGGTGCAGCTATACCGTAATAATTTGTGGAGGTGAGATCAGCAACATCTGCGAATAAAGGTGAAAGTTCAGGAGGCCAACCTACAAAGTAGAAATCGACGCTATATCCCTCTTTTACCGCGTTTACAAAGCGGATCTTTGCATAACCTTCTTGAGGCGGGGAGTTGTTATCTTCAAGCGTAAACAAATAGGGATACTCTTCTGAGCCTGTGGCAATTCCTGTATATGAAGTATCTCCATAAATTTGTAGCGAGGTCCTCAAAACAGGTGTATTCTCACAAGTAGTCTCCTCTCCAGTGCCTGGTAGTAATTTCAAATCATATTTACTTGAAGCTACCTCCACATACCCAGTGGCTGTTCCATAAGGAACAAGGATAAATGCAGGCATGTTTTTTGCACACACATCTTGAGTCTCCATGCCATAGACTGCATTTACCCATCTGACCTCTGCTGTGCAATCTAATTGTGCCCTTAATTCACCATTAGGATAGTTCTCACTGGTTATCAATATATATACAGGTCGGTTTAGAAATGCCTCTACTTCTTCAGGAGTGAGGATCCTTTCTATTGGGGAAGTAGGTGCACCAAGGTCGATTAATAACGGTCCATTTTCTCCAAGATTTCCTGAGTATATTCCAGCAGAGACAGGATTTACTACATTGTGAGAGATTGTAAGTTTAACCAAGTAATCCGAAGTATCAATTTCCTGATACACATCTACAGAGACTAACCCAGAGGAGATAGGAGGCACAGGTGGCACCACTTTATCATTTCTAAGTCTTATCTGGCATCCACCATAAACTTTGCAATACTGTGGTCGATGATTTGGACTAAGTGCAGCGGTGACATATCTTATAGTTTCTTGCTTTGCTTTTATTGAAGATTTTACATTCTCGAAGAGTTCTGGACAATACTGAATAAGACTCGCCCCAATCTCACCTCGCTCAGATATACCTGGTTGATTAGTAGTACATATTATAAGATGCGGATTTGTAGCAGGCGGAAGTGTTTCCAACACTGCCTCAGGAATCGTGTGTGTATATGGACTCTGGCTATAGGGACCGGGGAATTGATATATTAAAGGCGCATCACTATTTTTCCCGTCATAGATGCCGATCTTAATTATCTTGGAGAGTGTTACACCTGGTGTGATCTCCCATACCATGTATGTTTCATCTATTTCAGGGTCATACCAAACCCTCGTAGTGAAACTACCTTTTCTTGTACTTGTGCTACCTGTATCCACACCTTCTTTTGTGATTGCATTTGTACCAACGCACTTGTATATCAACTCTCTACAATAGTTCTTCTCGAACCATTCATATTCACAGCGATTAGATGCACCATCTCCATCAGCATCAGCATCGGGAAGAAGAAGAGGTAATCCCACATAATCCTCTTTGCGTAAGAACGGATTGTCAAATCCCATCTCCGTTCCGAACTGCTCCTGCGTCGCTTTGCGAAGTTGGTCATCAAGCAAAGCTATCAACCCAGCAATGATTCCAAATGACCCATATCCTTCTGCTTCTATACCAGCAGGGTCTAAGTCTCCTAATCTCACACAAATCTCACCATCTGGGTAGGTCACACTTTTTACAATCAGTAAGAAGTTGTCCCAATAAGAATCTGGGAAAAGTTTAGTCGTATCAACTTGCGCTAATTCCTCAGGAGTAGGTGAGTATACTATGCTCTGTTGCCCTTGGGGAACTGCAACTTCCCACCATGTAGATGATGTAGAAGTATTTAGCACTCTAACATGAGTCGCATCAGTAATGTTGAAAGAAACTTTAAAGGTAAGTCCTGTTATGGCATTAGACTCTACAGTCTGTGTTACACGAGCCAAACCTTTTGCTATTGTTGGCACAGGAGGATTAGAACATCTACCCCCATTCATATAGCCCTCAAACTGGTTTTCCACCGGTGCAGAGTAAATTGTGTAGTCCCCATCACCAAGGGTTAGAAATGCCAAGAAGATCTCCTGTAATCCCGGTATTAATCCCGGTAGAAGTGCAGATAAAGTAGGTCCCATATCTGTTTGGAACTGCTGTAAATTGTGTATCCAAGCGTTATATACATCATTGTGAGTGAGTACACCGTTGTCGAAATTCTCGTCATTTAATATTCGTTGGAGTAGGCCAAATTCATTAGCAATATCCTTTATCCCATTGCCCTCCAACTCTCCCAAAAACTCTTGTGCTGTTGGTTTTTCCGCGGGTTGTTGCTCCTCGCCGGGACCTGTAGAGACACGAAGCATCACAGTCTGTCCCGGGATTACCTTCTTGTTCGGAGATGGATCCGTAGTTATAACTATTCCTCCAGGTACAGATGGATGTGGCGTATAAAATGTATCTGCCAACGAAAATCCCCAAGCTTTGAGGACACGCTTTGCTTCAGCCTCACTCAATCCTACTACATTTGGAATTGGTATCGTCTTCACATTAACATAAATCTTACCGTTTAAGTCCATATTGTTTGGCTGGAACATGTCAAGGAAAAACTGAAATTCACCTAAATCCACCCCTTCCAAAAGTTGATTCTCCAACACCTTCTGGAGTTCATTGCAGAAATTGATGTTCAACGCTTCACTATACACGGATTGGGATAAGAAACACATAATCCCAGCCCATACCGCTATTGTGGTAATAGTTTTACTCTTAAACATAATCTAAACCTCCAGTTGTACTTTTCACACTTTCCCACATGTTAAAGTTAAGGATATAATAGTTATACACCATTTTTATTAAAAATACAAGTTGTAATAGAGGTATCAGCTAAAATTCGTTTAATTTTCTGAAAAGCCCTATTAGTAATATAAGCGTTTACTTGGATGAGTGGAGGAGTAAACTATGTGTATGAGATTAACTCGAATTAAAGGTTCTCATCAACTCAAAAAAGTCTCTCTATTAAGTTTATCTTTGCTGTTGCTAACATTTGTCCATTTAAATTCCTTTTCTCAATTAATTGAAAGCAATATAAAGACTGCTTCATTCATATGGAAAATTCCTGAGGAGCGGATATGGGTGGGTCCTTACCTATGGGCGAACAGATTACAAGACTGGCGAGTTAGCATGGAAGGATTGAAAAGTAATGTGACAAGAACAAACCTCCACTATAGAACAGTCCATTTATTAAGTCATAGGATAGGAAAAAACGAAGGCACATTTGCAATAGAGTTGAAAGTTACCCCACAGACAGACCATACCAGTGTTTTTGATTCATTTGCAGGTGTGCTGGTTGGAGCGGGGTGTGGTGTGCTCGATTTCCATTCCTCTGCCATATTGCACCATAGCCCAGGAACAAACGGTGGTGTAATGGCAGGTATCGATGAAAGTGGTAGGGCGGTGATTCGTGATTTTACTAAAAAAAATGCTCCTGTAATAGCGACAGGCAAAGTCCCTAAAAGGTTTGTAAACACATATAAGGTTTCCCTAAAAGGAACTCAGTATGGAAATTGGTGCGAGCTTTGGCTATTTGTTTTCGATGCCCAAAATAATGAGCTTCTTTCTGATACGAAACTTACTGATATCCAAGCCCAACAAGTAGAGGGTAACATAGCAATAGTTGCACATCCTGGAGAGGGAGAGAAACCTGCAAACTTTGTGTTTAACAATCTGATAATTAAGGGGAGTAAGTTAGAGTTGGTAGACTCTGAGGATAAAGAAATAGGACCTATAGTAGGAGTGCTTTATACGATTAGCAAAGAAAATTTATATATGTCAGCTCAAACAGTACCTTTGGGGAATAATGAGGGTAACGAGATAACCTTGGAGATTCAAGAGAGAGGTAATTGGACATATCTCGCAAAATCCCCGGTAAACAGGAACTCATGGATCGCTAAATTTAACATAGCTCCCTGGAGATACACAAAAGATGTGAATTATAGGGTAGTAATTCAATGCTATGGAAATGATGGACAACTTCGGCCATTTGCATACTACGGGAAGATTAGAAAAGAGCCCAAAGACAAAGATACAATTGTGTTAGGTGCTTTTACCTGCTCAAGAATGGTTAGCGATCCAGGCGTTGACACGGGTTGGTTTGATTGGACTTATAACAAAGTCTGGTTTCCCCACGGGGACTGGGTAAGCAAAGTTAAGTTGCACAATCCAGATATTTTGTTTTTCTCTGGTGACCAGATTTATGAACATGCAAGCCCGACCCGCAAAGAAGTAGACCTCCTTGATTACCTCTATCGCTGGTATCTATGGCATTGGTCATTCAGAAGCCTTACTCGCGAGAGGCCTACCATCTGCATCCCTGATGACCACGATATATACCAGGGTAACTTATGGGGAGCGGGGGGAAGACCAGCAAAGGTTCAGGATGATGGCGGATATGTAAATCCGCCAGAATTTGTAAATGCGGTGCAAGAGACGCAGACTGCACATTTGCCACCACCATTTGACCCAACACCAATTGAACAAGGTATTACAGTTTACTATACCGATGTTACCTATGCAGGTATAAGTATGGCGGTGATTGAAGATAGGAAATTCAAATCCTCTCCTAAAGAACTTCTTCCAACAAGCCAGTGTGAAAACGGCTGGTTCCAGAATTATTATTTTGATCCGAAGAAAGAAGCAGATGCTCAGGGAGCCATCTTGTTAGGTGAAAGACAAATGAAATTTCTAAATCAATGGGCTGAAGATTGGTCTTTCAATGCGGAATTTAAAGTAGTGCTATCACAAACTCTATATGCGAGTATGAGCACATTGCCTGCCAATGAGACCAGAGACAGTATAATTCCAAAATTGGAACTATATTCACCAAGTGAATATCCTGAGTTCTACGCTATTAAGGCAGACGCAGATACAAATGGCTGGCCACCATCTGCAAGAAACGAAGCTCTTCGTATTTGGAGAAAATGTTTTGCTCTGCATATCTGCGGAGACCAACACCTCGGCTCTACTATTCAGTATGGAGTCGAAAACTGGAACGATGCAAGCTACGCTTTTTGTGTTCCTGCTACATCCACTCGCTTCCCGCGGAGGTGGTTTCCCCCACATCCTGGTAAAAACAGGAAGGAAGATGCTCCACGCTACACTGGAGAATATGAAGACGGTTTTGGCAATAAGATAACTGTCCAAGCAGTTGCGAATCCAATGGTTTATGGTGTCGAGCCCCAAGAGTTATATAATCCAGCCACAGGTTACGGAATAGTAAGGCTGAACAAGAAAGACAGAACCATTACAATTGAGTGTTGGCCCAGGTGGGTTAACCCACAGTTAGAACCTCAAAAACAATTCCCTGGGTGGCCTATAACAATATCTCAATTTGATAACCACCGCAAAGATGTCAAAGGCTACCTACCAAAACTCAACATCACAGGGGCTGAAAAACCATTAATCAAAGTAAAAGATAGTGGTAATAACCTTATCTATGCTATTCGCCTAAACCAAAAAACTTTTAAGCCCTTCGTATTTGAAAATGGGACATATATATTAGAAGTCTCTAATCCCGAAACTGGCTCCATAAAGGTCCTCGAAAATCTTCAACCTATAAATCAAGATGAAGAAAAATACATAGATGTAGAGTTGTAATTCTATATTGCACATATTAATTTTAGATAGACGGATTCCATTTCTCTCTTATATTGCTTATATTGAAGATGATGGCTAAAGATAATGGCTAACCCCTCCTGAAATCTTAATACATTTTAGGTAATTTGACAATAAGTGTCAACAGTTCACAAAATTTATCACCTATGTTTTATTGTTTTTTATTTTCTGATGCCTAAACATTAATTTGCTTATTCCCCAAGATTTAGTTTTTATCATAATATCCTAAAATATAAGTATAACTAAGGAGTAGATTACACAAATTTTTCTAAATTGTGAGATTCACTCTCATAGAGAGTTGACGGTAAACGGACTAACGCTCTTTTTATGGAGATTATTTAATTTCATTTTTCTAAAAGTTAAAATATAGAGTATTTGATGTGAAATGAGTGAGGTGTTGTGCCTGAAATAAATTGTTTACAAAGGTATGTTATAATAGAAACATAAATCTTCTCAGCTCTGCAATAATTTTTAATCCAGCAAGGATATAGAAGTGGGCGTAGTGGAAAATAAAAAATCCCATGCGAGTTTTTCTTACGAACAATTACTGAAGAATATGCGAGAGAGACTTAGGGATATATTACCTCCCTTTGAGATAGAATTAAAAGCGGAGCTTGCTTATAAGATTTTGAAGCTGAAGGCGGAGAGGAATGCGGTAATACTTGGGCATAACTATATGGAGCCGGCTCTCTATCACTCTATTCCGGACTATGTAGGTGATTCTCTTCAACTCTCCATAGTAGCCAGTAAAACAAATGCAGAAATAATAGTATTTTGTGGGGTGTGGTTTATGGGAGAAACTGCCAAAATATTAAATCCCAAGAAAATGGTGCTTGTCCCATCGAGAGAGGCTGGTTGTTCCCTTGCGGAGGGGATTACAAAAGATCAGATCTTGCAACTCAAAGAAAAATTTCCGGGCATTCCGGTTGTTACTTATGTTAACACTTATGCAGAGGCTAAAGCTGAGTCAGACTATTGTTGCACATCTGGAAATGCTGATAAAGTTCTCAGCCATGTTTTTTCTCAAGGTTACAAAGCGGTTATATTTTTGCCGGATGAGTATCTTGCCAAAAACACTGCGGAAGAGATAAATGTAAGGTATTTGAATGCTCTTGAGGCTTCTATGAAGGATATAGAACAGAGCAATACCCCCGTAGTACTCGGATGGAATGCAAAGTGTGAAGTGCACGAGCAATTCACTTCTGAAGATGTAGAATTTTTAAGGATGCAATTTCCAGGTGTTACAATCCTTGCTCATCCGGAGTGCTCACCTGATGTTATTAGGAAAGTGGATTACACAGGAAGCACTAAGGGAATGATTGATTTTGTGAAAAGCCACCCCACAGGCAAGTATGCTCTCCTTACTGAATGTGCAATGGGGGACAATATCCAAGCTGAGTTTCCGGAGGTAGAAATTGTAAGGGCTTGCACTTATAGGTGTAAGCACATGAATTTGATTACTCTGGAACAAACCTTACATGCACTCGAGAGACTTCAATTTGTGGTAGAAATAGAGCCCCACATTATTGAAAAAGCAAGACTACCCATTGAAAGGATGATAAGTATTAAGTAGTTTAAAGTTCTCAGAAATTTTACAGGCTCTTAAATCACAGTTCCCGATTTAGTAAGTTAGTGGAAGGACATATCTTATGTTCCCTAAAAATAGAAATGCCTTTACACTGATAGAGCTTCTTGTAGTAATAGCAATAATAGGTATACTCTCAGCTATTCTTCTGCCTGCATTAGCGAGAGCACGGGAATCTGCAAGAAGAGCGTCTTGCCAAAGTAATCTTAAACAATGGGGTCTTATTTTCAAGATGTATGCAAGTGAGTCTAAATCTGCAAAATATCCCCCTGTCACAATGGATTATCGAGAGGCGTTTGACTGTGAAGTGCCTTCCTTCCCTTCAATGGGTGTGGAGGCTTTTTTAGTGGCAGGTCCCACTCCGGACACTATATATCCTGAATATTTGACAGATGTCAACATTCTGATTTGTCCATCTGACCCTTTGCATACCACTAACACCCTTATTAATCCGAACACTCAAGAGCCAGATATTGCTGTGCCATGCCATAAGAAAGGAAGAGGTATCTGGAATATGCAGTGTTCGTATTATTATCTCGGCTGGGTATTTGATAAAGGTAATTCTAACGACCCACAAACAAGCCTATCAGTAATCCCTATTTTAAATGCTACTACTAATGAATATGCACCTACTCAGATCGTCCAAGGTTTATTGGAAGTGGTTATACCGTTTATTTTTTACCAAGAGAAAGGTATTTCAGATAGAGATATAATCATATCTCAAACTACCGCTCAATTGACTGGCTATCCTCCAGTAGGAAACGGTAGTAGCGACACAATATACAGACTTCGTGAGGGGATAGAACGATTTCTCATAACCGATATAAATAATCCGTCAGCCAGTGCAAAAGCACAGAGTGAAATGTGGGTAATGATAGATAAACTCGCACTGGAACCATCGCTTTTTAACCATGTGCCAGGTGGCTCAAATGTCTTATTTTTGGATGGGCATGTTGAGTTTTTGAAATACCAAGAAAATGGACCTGCACCAGTAAACAAGTTAGTTGCTACCGCGACTAACGCATTAGAAAAAATAAATATATAAAAATGCTTTGAGTGCTAATTGTTCTACTTTTACATAATATTTATTAGATAAGTTTTATTAGTAGTATTTTGGAAATTATAATATTAGAATCAGGAAAATAGAACTAAACTCCTATAAGTCTATTTGATATTTTGTATCTTGTTAAAGTAAAATATGAGTATAAATAAAATACCGAGCGGAGGTTCAAAACAACCTCATAATCAAAACTAAAACCAATAAGGAGTGTGGTTATGCATAAGAAAGGTTTTACTTTAATTGAGTTACTTGTCGTCATAGCTATTATCGGTATCCTGGCAGCAATTTTGTTGCCAGCGTTAGCAAGAGCCCGCGAGGCTGCAAGAAGGTCTTCATGCCAAAATAATCTTAAACAGTGGGGACTTGTTTTCAAGATGTACTCTGGAGAGGCAAAGGGAGAAAGATTTCCACCTCTCCAAACCTATAATCCTCTGAGACCTAACAGGGCAGACATTGCTGCAGGTCCTCAAGTCAGCTATATATACCCTGAGTATTTGACAGACCCATATATTATCATCTGTCCGTCTGACGCTGAGGCTGGAAATACAAGAAGAAGGATTGAGCAGAATCAAGGTAGTGGTAGCTTACTCTACATTTCTGATGAGATAGATGCGAGCTATGCATACTTCGGCTGGGTTTTTGATAACTTGAAGCCCTCCGCTCCTCTTAGCAGTTTCGGCCTTATAGGAATGGCTCTCAGTCAATTTGGCGGTAGTGTATCGGATCCTAACGCAATGGTGCCAATCCAAATCGCAGGTGGACTTGAATCCTTACTCAATAATCCGAACAATATGACTTTACTCGGACAATACATTGGTGGAAATGGGGCAGCACTTTTGCCAGTGATGGACCAAGATATCTCCCTTATTGCACAATACGCAGGCTACGGTAATGGCGGAGGTAACACCATTTACAGACTTCGTGAAGGTATTGAACGCTTCTTAATAACTGACATCAACAATCCTTCTGCCAAGAATATGGCTCAAAGCTCTGTTTGGATTATGTTAGACACATTTTCCGCCGGCGGTGGTGAGGCTCTATTCAACCATGTTCCCGGTGGTTGCAATGTCCTCTATATGGATGGACATGTTGAGTTCATCAGATATACTTCTGACTCAAATGTGTTTGATAACAACATTCCAGGCACTGAACCAGTGATCTCCAATGTAGCTTATATGGTAACCGCTTTGTCCAGTCCGTAATCATTAGCCTTAGTTTTGAATATTCCGCTCGGTATCCTTATAGTCCCCGCAATTCAAGCGATTGCGGGGATTATATTTTAGAAAGGTAGCCTCTTTAAAGTGTTCTACATATTTTGCTTAATTTTGTGTAAAGCATCTTTTTTGAGATTACAAGAAGTGGAGAACTTGTAAATACATTCGGTGCTTTATATCTTTATCTTTAATCTCAGGGAAAAGTGACTTTGTGAAAATATTCTGTTATGAGATATCGAATAGAAACTGAATTCTTTTGGTAAAGG
>JAOAHN010000069.1 GCA_026415215.1 Candidatus Hydrogenedentota bacterium | reverse complement strand
AAGGCAAAGACATTGAAGAACTAATGCTGGATACAATCCATTTTACTACTGAAGGACATAAGTTCGTGGGAGAACTAATAGCTCAATATATTATTGAAAAAAATCTAATTCCAATTCCAACCTCTACGCATGCGGGTGACTCTTGACATACACCTCACGCAATCTCTCTACGCTTACATGAGTGTAAATTTGAGTGGTAGAGAGTTGCTCATGCCCCAACATCTCCTGAACAACCCTCAAATCCGCACCACCATTGAGCATGTGCGTGGCAAAAGTATGTCGTAATGTATGAGGAGTAATATCATCTCTATAGGGCAAAGCCTTTAATGCTCGAGCCTCTACTATCCTTTGGATGCTACGAGCAGTTAAAGGGCCTCCCTTAGCATTTACAAATATGAACTGATGTAGAGGATTCCCCAAGCTCCGCCTCACATTAAGATACTTCCTCAAAGCATCTTTGGCGAAAGAGCCCAAAGGCACTAATCGTTCTTTACGCCTCTTTCCCAACACCCTGACTAACCCTGAGGAAAAATCTATAGATGACAAGGTCAGTGTAGCACACTCACTCGCCCTCATACCCGTAGAGTAGAGGACCTCCAGCAGAGCCCTATCTCTTATCGAAATGGCATCTTCTCCATCTACACTTTCAAGTAGCTTGGTGACCTCCTCCACTGTAAGCACAGTAGGCAGGTCCCTAATAATTTTCGGTGTGCGAGTAGCAGTTGCGGGATTTTCGCCTAAAAAACCGCGTCTAACTAAAAAGCCATATGTAGTCTTTAGCGCAGACAGCTTGCGAGATACAGTCAGAACGGAACATCCAGAGCCCTGAATATGAGCGAGAAAACTTCGCACATCTTGACGGGTAGCCCTTTTCAGAGTTTCTAAATCTACCGACACCCTTTGTTTTCTACTCTTATCCGACTCAGGAGCGAAAGCACTCATCCCATTCTGAATGTAATCACAAAAGTGCTCAAGGTCTGCTTCATAAGCTCTAATTGTGTGAGACGATAGCCCCCTTTCAACACGAAGATGCTCAAAAAATATTTCCATCGAGGAGTCTATCATAAAAATCAGCAACAATAGCAATGTTAAGTATCTGTGGGATACTCGGAGAGCTCCTCTTCTTCCACTGAAAGCCCCTCTTGATAACCACAATCAGGATTAGGACATGCTATCATTTCATTTCCGCCTCGCTTCTTTTTCAATACAGTCCAACTGTTACCACACTTGGGACAAGGTCTATTTTTCTGTATCTCTCCACTTACAATTACATTACAGTCCGGGTAGTTTGAACAGCCTAAGAAACGCCTACCTCCTCGTCCACGCTTATACTGTAATTTTCCATTGCAACCGCTTTTAGGACAGCTCAAGTCAAGTTCTATTGATTTAGTAAATTTACACTTTGGATAATTTTCACATCCACAGAATTCTTCGTTCCTCTTACCCTTACGGACAACCAAGTCTCCGCCACACTCAGGGCACTTCTCTCCAGTCTTTTTAGTTTCGCTTACACCTAATGAAACTAACTCCCCAGTATCTCCAAAGACAAATCTTCCTTTGCACTTAGGATAACCAGAACACAACAATATAGGTTCTTTGTTGGAATAAAGTAGATAGAGAGGTGCTCCACATTCAAGACAATTCTTGTCCGTCTTCCGCTTTATCGTCTTCGGCAAGGGCTTTGCATATTTACAATTAGGAAAATTTGGACAGCCCAAAAAGAACCCATATCTGCCTTCTTTTACTTCCAGAACAGTGCCACATTTCTCACATTTTATATCTTCACCGAAAATCTCCTTTACAATCGCCTTTTGTGCCTCTGTCAAGTCTGTTTGAAATGCTTCATAGAAGTTTTTTAGCAAATCTTGCCAAGATAGCTTACCCTCTTCTATGTCATCGAGTTCTTCTTCCATTCGAGCTGTAAAATTGTAGTCCATTATGTCAGGAAACAAGCGAATTAAAAGCCTGTTTACCTCTTCACCTAACGGAGTAGGTTTTAGCCTACCTCGCTCTTTCACCACATAACCTCGCTCTCTAATAGTCCTCATAATTGGTGCATAAGTACTCGGCCTTCCTATCCCTTTCTCTTCAAGCGCCCTTATAAGACCCGCTTCAGTATATCGTGCAGGTGGTTTCGTAAAACGCTGTATACCAGTGAAATCTTTTCCTCTTACCACCTCCTCAACATTTAATTTCGGCAAAGAAAACTTTTTCTCTCCATTGTTGTTTTCTTGTTCATCTTCCTCTTGTTCCTCATACACTGCCCGAAATCCTGCAAATATCAATTTAGTATCACTTGCTTGAAACAAATACTTATTGCCATCATCACTAATCTCCACAATGTATTGTGAATAGACAGAAGGAACCATCTGCGATGCTATAAACCTAAGCCAAATTAGATTATAAAGTTTGTACTGATCTTCACTTAAATATCCTCTAACACTATCAGGTGTTCTGAAACAGGATGTAGGTCTTATAGCCTCGTGAGCATCCTGTGCACCTTTCTTGCCCCTATAAAAATTGGGACTCTCCGGCAAATACTCCTCACCAAAACTCTGCTTTATTAACTCCCTTACTTCGTTGATAGCCTCCGGCTCTACTCTCAGAGAGTCCGTTCTCATATATGTGATTAGTCCCACTGCCCCTTCAGCACCAAGTTCAATGCCCTCGTATAGTTCCTGAGCTATTCGCATTGTGTACTCCGGGGCAAAGTTTAGTCTCCTTGATGCCTCCTGTTGTAGCGTGCTCGTTATAAAAGGTGGCGAGGGGGTTCTCCTTACTTCCTTCTCCTCTACGGAAACAACCTTGAACTCTCCCACTTGCTTTAGTTCAGATATTATTGCGAATGCTTCAGAGTCATTTTGGATTTCTAATTCCGCACCATTTATCTTCTTTAACTTTGCCGAGAATTCTTCCCCACTACCCCTCTGAAATATCCCTTCTATATTCCAATACTCTCGAGCTACAAAATTCCTTATCTCTTCTTCTCGCTCACACACCATTCGCACCGCTATCGACTGAACTCTCCCCGCACTTAAACCCCTTCTTACAGACCACTGAACTAAAGGACTAAGCTTGTATCCCACTAACCTGTCTAAAATTCGCCGAGCCTGTTGTGCGTAGACCAAATTCATATCAATAAGACGAGGATGCTTCATCGCTTCCTTTATCGCACGCTCAGTTATCGCATTAAAAGTTATACGCTCTACCGGCTTCTTCAAAGGGCTCAGTATCTCAGAGATATGCCATCCTATAGCTTCACCTTCCCTATCCGGATCCGATGCTATTATAATCTTATCCGAATTTTTTGCCTCTTGCTTCAATTGGTTCACAGCCTTTTTCGCCTTCGGTATTATCACATACTCCGGCATAAAACTATTCTTTATATCAACCCCTATCCTCTCCTCGGGCAAATCCCTCACATGTCCATAACTAGGCACAACTCTATATCCCTTCCCCAAATATTTGTTAATCGTTTTAGCCTTAGCTGGAGATTCTACTACTATCAAATATTTACTCATCTTATTCAATTCCTATTATTCACAAAGATAACTTTGCATACAACAGAATAAAACCTTTCAAAATTTTTACCTTGTTATACACAAATAGAAAAGCAACTTACAATTCAACAACCACTTCACAAAAAATCTTCCAGTATCAAGGATTATAAGAATATGAAGATAAAAACCTTTATAAGTACTTCCTTGAAAGTCAGGCTCCTCCTATTTTCCGCCTCACCTCAGTAAACACCATTCCTTTTCCCCATATATATTCTGCTATCCTCCCACAACTACTGATACATAGCCTTGCTTCCCAACGCAACATCGAATATTACTTTAACCCTCTCCATAGGATAACGATAAAGAACTATCTCCTCTAATACCTCAAGAACCTTTCCCAAGAATATCTTACCCGGTGCTTGAGTCAACTTGTCTAACAAGATTCTCCATTCCTCCGCATCCAGCATCTGGTATGAATGTAACCGCACCAACGCACTATATGCCTCCCTACTATACCTAACTCTTTCCACTTCAGGGATGAAAAACAAAGGAACTCTCACCTCAGGCAAAGAAAGTTTCACCCCCTTCTTGACATCCTTTCTAACAGGAAACACCTTATTAAGTGCCTTTTCTATATCAGAGATACTGTAGCCTGCCTTTGTGAGCTTTCTCTTTATAGTAGCACGAGAAATTTGCTTCGATCTACTGTTTCGAAGTATAGCTCGGATAGTATCCTCAATCTTTTTTACTTCAGACGATTTCATATAAAATACTATTCCCTTGTTTTTAATTATACTAAAAGTCCCCCTGTATAGTCAATGAACAAAAAATGCAAGACAAAAAATGCTAAAAACTATAAATTATGGAAGGATGTCTTCAAGATACTTTTTTCTCTTCTCTTGCTCTTCTTTTGCAAGCCCCTCGTATTCTTCGGATACCCTCCGCCTCCGTCTTTTCACAGGACCCAATTTAGGTGGACGATATCGCCACACAAGTAATATGATTACCAGAGCAAAAACTATCTCCAGATAAAATAGCCACTCAGGAATATAGCCATTCCTATTCCAAAAATCTACCAGTGGAGTTTGCCAATCAGGCACATAAGCGGGGGTGCCATCCGGTCTTAGAGCTCTCATTTGCGTATTCACATAGAACCATACCACTAACTTTACAAATCCGAACATAAAAATATGCATAAAAGTAATGTAAATCAACGACTCAATCGCATAAAATAAGAAGGGCAGTGACCATTTACGGGTAAGATATAAGAAAGGAATAAGTAATACTACCCCTACCCCGTATGCAACCGAGTTCCTTTCTATATGCTCATATATTAATACATATAATTCATTTAAACTCATACTCTCATCTCCAAAATTATACTTCCCAATTCACCTCTACATACTCAGATTATACGAAAAACATATGCTTTAATATGAAACATATACAACTTCATCTAATAAAATAAGTATAAAGAAAAATATTCGTGTTAGAGAAAAAATTGTTGAGCTTACAAAAAAGAATTTTTTTTCATAATGACTAAAAGAGTCCTCGTGTTTACCTAACAAAAGTAAAAGCAAGTCCTCGCCTATGGCAATGAAAATTTTTTACTCTTACCTGTTGTAATCCATAAGACCCCCCTTTTAAATTCTAAACATCTATAAAAACATGCATAAAAGCAATCATATTTCAAATACACTTAATTCTAAAGTCTTCTATTGTAGAGTCAGTTAATCAAGTTTAACTTGCTGATTATTTTATTATGAAAGCACTTGTTAAGTATACCTAACAATATTACAAACAAAGAAAACTACTATACCGGAAAAAAATCAGACTTATTCTCCTACCCTTTACATAATAATCATTTCAATACCGACCCATCTTTGCATTTTCCGCTCTACCTTTCATCTTCACAAAAAATACACCTCTCAAAATGCACTCTTACAACAATCAGTTTTTTGAATTATGCCTTCTCTGAAGAGCCTCTCTTCTTTTACACAAATGGGATTGTATTGAGATATACTCCCCATTTCAACATAACAAACACCCTCATTCGGTCTGCCTCTTCCCCATTACTAACCTCACAATATTCCATAAAGATAATTCCTTCTCGCTTTTCTGGGCATTGCACCCCTTAGTATCTTCACTACCTCCCAACCATTTCTTTGTGTAAACTCTATTATCTACCTATACGAGAACAAGCAAACCTATTATGCCAAGACAAATATGGAAAATATCACTTCACCTCGGTAGAACTATAGGTAGTCATATTAATAATCAACATTTTAGTTAGTATATATTGCCCGATCGGCAAGAGAGGGTGGGAGATATCCCCCCCATTGTCAAATCATCCTCATCCTTAGAAAGAAAGAGCCTTGTAAAAATTAGCCTACATCTGGGCTTTTAGGAGATAACTCTCAAAAGAAAGTTTTAAGAAACTTCACGGAGAATCGCCAAACAAATCATCTCCGAACATGCTACCAGAGTCAAAAGAAGGGATTGAATTAAATGTAGGATATGTATTTATTGGAAAAGGAGATGTTTCTATCGAGGGCAAGTCAAATAGCATTCCATTCTTAGGGCGAGTATTAAAAAAGCTTCCATATGTTTCCTGGGTAGATGGGTATGTATAAGGATATTTTTTTACTTTCCTATCTATACCAAATGGATTTAAAATATTCCGCCTTACATCTTCCATGGGATCAGGGAGCATCCTTTTATATAGCTCATTTGACTCGCTCTCTTTAAAACTGGGGAACACACTTTGATACTGATAACGAATGTCTTTTAGAGGATCTAACTCTTTCTTAATCTGCTCTAAAGGGTCTGGCAGTGTAGTCCATCTCCTAACTTCTTCCATTGGACTCCAAAATTTTTGATGAAAAACACTATTTGGTGAACTTTCATCGTTCATCAAAAAAGAAGGAGTATCGTTATAAGGTTTGTTTATCTTTCCTATTCTCATCCCATACTCTCTTATTATGAAATTTCCTAAGAAATCCTTCTCTATCGAGATTCTCCCATAATTACTTTCTTTCAATCTCTTGATAAAATCTTTGTCGTCAATATAACCAAGCTCCTGCCCTAACTTATTTTTCACTTTCCATTCCTCTCCGGAATAAGAACTTCCCTTCTCTATCCTGCCAACAATGCCATTATTTCCCCTGATAACCCATTCTTTTCCAAGGAGATCTTTTTCAATCCAATAATACACCCTGTTGTTAATAGAAATAGGAGATTTTGTTTCTTTGCAATAGTCAGAAACCAACTGGGATAACGACTCTTTTGAAATCAATAAAATCGAAATAATAAACACAATATGAGGTGCTCCTATTTTTTTCATCTCCTTTTTCTCCTCTTTCTAATTTTGGTAGTAAATACGGAATCATAAAATTTATCAGCACATTAATAACATATAATAACTCTACTAACTGCCATAAAGCTACATACTTAGTTTTTTTCTCGCCTCGTTTTGGATGAGTTGGGCGAGGGATTGTGCATCAGGAATAGTGGATGAGAAAGCTAACTTGCCATCTATACATATAGCGGGGATACTTTGTATCCCTAATTTCTTCATATAGCCCATTCCCTCTCTACTCTTTATCTTATGTTCTTTAACAACCACTGGAAGATCAGAGCATAGCTCTTTAGCCTTAAGGGCACAATCTACTGTGAACAAGCAGGGAGCACATGCGGTAGAATCCAGAGTAATACAATCTACCTGAATAAATGCCTGTGAACTATAGTCGGGTATTTGAATATCGTCAAAAGTATCATCTACACTCGGTTTGAGCGTAGCCCTCGCCACTTGGCGCTGATATGCATTTTGCACCATTTCAGCTACTGCCTCTAAGTTTTCAGGTGGCACCGAATAAGGTATATCGCACCCTGGTGAGAGCACAAAACCTTTCGTTCCTCCTGTATCGATGCATCTAATCGCATCTAATTTAGCGTCAGCAGGTTTGCCGAATAGCAATACAGAAGTTAGCCTTAAGTTTCCTCCTATTGACTTTCCATGCGCATGGGCAATTTTGCACGCGAGCTCAAGAGGGATATTCTCATCTATAGAGATTTGATGACACATCGTCCGACACATAATCTCAAGGTTCTTTGTTGCGTCTCCACATACGAAGAGCGAACCCAAAACTCCCTGCTCTCTTACCTTCTCAAAAAGATAATTCAGGTATGGTGCCACAAAGTCGTGGAAATGGTGCGGGGAGATTTGACTCGTCATAGGGTCAACAATCGCTACTACTTCACATCCTATGTCTATATAAAAATCTACCATTTTGTAGCCTATAAACTTAGTAAATTCCATCAACTCATGTACTCTATTAGGGTCAGTAAGTAAATCATAAAAAAGTTCCGAACCTCTCAAATGAGCGGACAAGGTAAACGGTCCTGTTACAAGCCCATACAATACAATTTCCGACCCCCATCTTTCTGCAATCGTTTTGCCTGCTTGTTCTATCAATGGCAATCTGCCCTTCCCGGTGTCAAATTCAGATAGGTCATCTATCCACCTATCGCCCTGCAAAGGATGCGACACTACAGATGGAGGAGTCTCCTCGTGCCACTGAAGCTCACAACCCAATACTTCCGCTTCTAACTGCAAGTCAAACACTATGGGGATCCCATCCGGCTTGTATAAATCTATAGCTTTATTCAACCCTTCCACTATCAAATCTGCACTTTTAAGATACTCATTCGCATTTTTACCTATAAGAAATCCCCCGTGAACCCCAACGAATGGAACCCACCCAGGTCTTTCTGTCTCTCTGCACTTTAGAGCATTGAAAAGAATGTTTTTATCCATCACTTATATCTCTTTTAAATTTTTAGGGTTCCTATCCCTTTTTACGCTCCTACCGCTCCTAACAAGACTTATCAACTGCAGAGCGTTCTTGGGCGCATACCCTCCAAAGTCATTGTTAAAAAACACATAGACATCCATACCCCTTTTCAACCAATTCCCTATCTTTCTTGCATCCCTTTCTAATTGAATCTCATCATACTCGCCTCTATATCGCCCAGAAGGACCATGTCTCCGGATATATACCCAATCAGTGGTTATCACATCCTCAATTTCGCAACCCCTATAATCTTCCAGCACTAAACACACACACCTCTTGCCTAAGAAATCAAACACTTCCTCTCCAAAAGCCTTTTTATTCCTCAACTCCAAAGCGAGCCTAACCCCAGGAAACAAATCGAACCACTGGTCAAAAAATTTATCCATCTGGTCTATATCGGGAACATAAGAGGGGGGCATCTGTAGCAAAAAAACAGGGGCTTTAACTATAATCGGCTTTACACTCTCCCAAAACTCTTTAAGAGCATTTTCCGTTTCTCTGAGTCTGAGCTCATGTGAGAGTCTTCGCCAAATTTTTATCACAAAGCAAAAGTCATTAGGCGTCACCTCTACCCATCTTTTGAGTAAACTCGGCGAAGGCAAGCGGTAGAATGTAGAGTTTACCTCTACCGCACTGAATTTATCTGCATAATATTCCAACCACTTCTGAGTAGGAACAGTTTTAGGATAAAAAACTCCTCTACCCCAATGCGGATAACTCCATCCACTCGTCCCTACAAACAATCTACCTTCTGTCATAAACCCTTCTCAAAAACAATATCCTACAATAAGTAGTTTAAATATAGCAGTCTCATAAATCAAATATTTTTTAGAGAAAAAACTTCATCCCCTCTACCTATATCATTAAACTTTTGAGAAAATCCTAATTTTTCTTAAAACTCTAATATTATTGTGGCGTAATTGAAAACTTCAATTGAGGTTCAAAAGGAGAGCCATCACTCTTCCTAACGCGGGCACAAAAAGCCCATTCACCACTACCTTGCCTTATCTTAGCGAGCAGTTCATTCCAACCTTTCCTTAAGTGCACATCGATGGTGTCATCATCTGGGTTACAACCCCTGTTCACATTCCGGCCGAATACCCTCTCGCCATTGAGCCACACTCTTACACCATCATCACTGCCCAACAGAAGTTTTGCATCCTGCTCTTCATCGCTCCATATATAAGTTTTCAAATATGCTACTCTATTCTCTCCTCCAAGCACCTTGTGCAACTCTACTACCATAGGCCTATTCGGATTAGTACCGCTCGAAACTGGCTTCCACACAACCTTGCCTACCTCTTCTGGCTTCTCTGGTGAAAATGCAAACTCATAAAGCATGTTAGGATTTATCTCATCATTTGTATAAGGTCCGGATAGCAACCACCCAGTTATGAAATCTTCAAATTTTCCCATCGCTGATAGAATCTTTTCTGCTTCATCCTTTAACATTGGCAATTCAGTCTGAGCCTTCACCTTTTCCAAACTTTCCTTAACGAGATTAGGGCACACTCCTACCAATGTCTTAGCCAACTTTACTGTGGCGACCTCTGCCTCATTACGCACTTCTGAGTTGTCTAAAAATTTAGCTACCAACTTAAGAGCCTCAGGATAACTCGCGTTCTGTAATCCACCAATGACTCCTTTCAAAACATCAGAAGAATCCGCCAAACTCACAGCCCTATTAAATATTTGATTTCTCTCTTCTATAGTAGCTTCTGGTAAACTATCCGCTACTTTTATCATACCCCCCAAAGCTTGTCGCTTTATAGAATTGTTCTGTGTGCTTTGAGCCAATTCCGCAAAAGCATCCACTATCGTCCTACTCTGCCAACCGCTCAAAGTCCTAATTAAAGCATCTTTCACCTCATCTTCCCCAGTTCGCAAGTGTTCCAGAAGCAAAGGAAGCGTATGTTCTATCTTTCTCGAAGCAAGTTTTTCTAAAGCCATCCTCTTAGTTTTCACTGAGGGATTAAGAGCCAAAACATTTGAGATTCTCTGCTTTAATACTTCTCCATCTGAACTCCACTTATCACTTAGCACAAGTATAGTATCGAGCAAACTGTCTTTATTGGGAAGCTCAGGATTAGACTGGGCAAACTCAACTAAGAATTGAACCGGCTCTTCTCCAGGCCAATCTTTGAGAGAAACAAACACCGCGTTTAACAATTCTGCTGATTGCTGAGGAATTATTAAAGATTTTATCTTATCCCACCCTGCGGGCAAACCGGACCGCGCAAGCACTCTGAGTAAGAGAGCCTTAGCTTCCAAAGCGAGATCACTATCTATCAAATTCGAGAGATGTGAAACATATTTCTCCCCTTCATCTCTCTTCAATTCGAGAATTTTCACCAATAACTCCTCTATGAGCTTCTTCTCTTGCTCATCACTGGCACCACGAACTAAACCGAGAACTGATTCAAATATCTCAGCATTCGGATTATCTACAAGACTCTTCAATGCGGACACCCTACACTCAGTATCCGCATCACTCGCAAATCTTAGGATAACCTCTTCACTCCCCGGAACTTTTCGCATCGAGACCAAGGGTATCAGTAACCGTTTCGCCTCGGGAGAAATTTGCTCTTTTCTCAATTCTTGTAGCATTGTTTCACCTACATCTGCCCCCTTTAGTTCAGCAAGGCTCTCTCTCGCTATCTCCGCCTCTTCTCCTTCTCGGACTGCAAGGGATAACAACAGCCTCACCTCATCCTTCCCGCCCAATGAACCTATCGCCCTTATGCCCGCTTTTCTAACATTCGGATTATCACTATCAAGCGCGTTCAAGATATATTTCAACGCATCTTTTCTTCCCGCGGAAGCAAAAACTTCTATCGCTTGAATTTGAACCTCTGGAGATGCACTCTCCAAAGCGGAATAAATCTCTCCAAGTGAACTATCCTTCTTTACAAGCGGGCACATACCTACAGCCATACGAACAAGTTCAGCTTCACCCGAATTTAATGCTCTCACCAAACCACTTACTCCTTCTTTCTCTGAGTATTCCAACAAGGTGCGAAGAGAGGCTACCCTCACCGCTAAGGGCAAACTATCATCCTCTGAGATTGCCTTCACAACCTTCACAACATCCTCTGACTTTTTATCCTTCAATATCTTCTGGGCACATGCAAGCGAGAACTGAGTAAACTTCAATCGCATTGAGTCCTTCACCTTTTCTCTCTCTCTCCACAAAGCATCTAAACACTCCTTAGTTCCTATCTCTACAAGAGCGGAGCCCGCTGATATTGCAAGGGCATCATCTTCAACTGTTAGATAAGGAACTATCAACGAGATGGAGTCCTTATCCCCTCTTAAAGCAAGCGAAGTCATGAGTCCTATTTTTACCCTATTATCTTTACCAGCAGATAGGGCATTTCTCAAGGCAATATCTGCCTCTTTCCCCGGAATTTTCTCAAGAGCAAATCTGGCATTATCGAATAGTTCCGGGACATTCATAAGTTCGGTAAGCACTGGAACACTCTTCGGAGTACCAATCTCTGCAAGCTTTAAGCAAATATACTGTTTAGCATCTTGTGTAGCGTCAGACTTGAGAAATTCTATTAACTTAGCTTCGACGCTTTCGAGTTCCTTTCCTCCGGAAGACATCACACGAATATATTCATCAATCTGTGTAATAACCGCTCTGCTATCTAAAGCACGGAAGTTTTTTATCCTGCTCAATAATTCCGCCAAGGGAACATGCTTATATTCTTCCCATAGCCTCACTTCATAAGGACCAGGAAAATCTTCAGGCACAGGTTGAGTTACATTGCCTGAAGCTGCCCATTCCGCTCCTCTCTGGAATGTCACTACAAAACCTGCACACTGCAATGCATAAGGTATGCCCTCTTGGGCATGCCCCAATACTGTATGGAACACCCTCCCCTTTCCATAATTAATTGTAAATAAGACAGGTTCATGTTCGCCACTGCCCTTTTGAGCCGGATCGGAGTAGGCGGTGGCAAGGACAGTTAGATTTTTTGCAGGTCCCCTCAAATGGCTGTAAAGCTCATCCTTAGCGTGCATCCATACCTCGGGCAATCCACGAGTAATCGGATGGTACTTATCCCTATTAACTACTTGGAAAGCGTGTTGGACTCCGTGGGCACCACCAGGTCCGGGGGAGTAATCCTTAACGACCTTCCCCTCTCTCCACCTCACATAGGGTCCCCAGTTCTCATTTCTATTGCCCCACCCGCCTAATCCTATGATTTCATTAAATTCATCCCACTCAGGAAAAGCATTGTCCGCCGCGTGATATACAACCACACCACCGCCATTTGAAACATACTCAACAAAAGCATTCCTCACATCTTCTGGCCAAGGATCTCCATTATAATCCAAAACCACAACATTGTATTTAGAAAATTCCGGTTTGAAGGAAGAGAAATCTCCACCTGTAGGCGGAGATTGCAAAACATCCACCACAAATAGCCCAGTATTTTCCAGGATTTTCTTCAATATAGGCGAGCTAATTTCCCACTGATGATTATTCTGCCCAGTTATGATTAGTGCCTTTAGATTAGGCTCAGCAAAACTCAAGCCCATGCTAAGTATGACTATCATTACTGCCAATACAATTTTATGACTAAACATTTTTGCTTCCTCCAAATAATCTATAAATTTATTATTAACTTAATAACTAAATATTCAAATGCCATGGAGCTCTCATAGGTCTACATAGCATTCTATCCGCTTCCGGATCATTCACAAATGTCTCACTCTCAGGATTAAACTTTAAGGGTCTTCCCAACTTAAGAGCGATAAGCCCTAAATGCCCAATCATTATAGAGTGGTGGGCAACTTCCGCAGGAGTAATGGTCTTTTTACGCGTCTTTACACATTCTAAAAAGTTACCAATGTGGTTTGTGCTCCTATATAGATGCAATTCGTGAGGTTTTACCTCTGTATTAACAAGATACCTTGGATGTGCCTCGAACTTTCCTCTATCCACATGTATCCATCCTTCAGTCCCTTCAAATCTTGCCCCTCCCGGGATCCTCGCACTAACAAGCATTTCAAATCCCTCACGGAATACACATAAAAATTCATAATCCTCTACCGTATCGAACAACCCTTCCTCTGCCTTGGGCCAATTTCCTCCCCGTGGGATGATTTCTACAGGTGCTGATAACTCAGTGCCCATACCCCACTGAGCAATATCGCAATGATGTCCTGCCCAGTCCGTTAATTGACCACCCGCATAATCGCTTATCCAACGAAAATTCCAATGACACCTCGCTTCACAGTAAGGTGCCCAGGGCGCCGGTCCCAGCCACATCTCGTAGTCAAACCAAGATGGGGGCTCTGATGGCCGAGTATCTCCTTTCCGTATAGAATTCTTAGCCGGTAAACCTACCTTAACCAACTTCACCTCTCCAATATACCCATTCCTGACTAACTCACAGGCCTGTCTAAAATGCTCCTGCGACCTCTGCCAACTCCCCGTTTGCCATATCCGCCCGTATTGTTCCACAGCATCTACAATAGCTCGCCCTTCACGAATAGAACCCGCTAACGGCTTCTCTCCATATATATCCTTCCCTGCTCTCGCCGCCATTATCGCAGGTATAGCATGCCAATGGTCAGGCAATGCTATAGAAACCGCATCTATGTCCTCCCTCGCTAAAAGCTCACGGAAATCCTTATAACCTTTACAATCCTGATTCCCATACTTCTCATTAACCTTCTTGATTGCCTCGTTCAGGTGATTCTCATCTACATCACACACCGCAACAACTTGAGCAGATGCTTGGTCTAAAAAACCATCCAAATTTGCCATTCCCATTCCACCCATCCCAATACATCCAACTATTATCCTTTCGCTCGGCGGAACAGACCCATCTAAACCCAAAGCGCTACTCGGAATAATGTGAGGAAAAACTCCTACAGACATCGCGGCGATTGTAGTCCTCTTCAAGAACTCCCGTCTTGTAAATCTGCCTTGTTTCTGCTTTTTCTCAGCCATTTCTATTCTCCTGATAAAAGTTTATAAACATCTATACTTCTTAATCTATACTTCATACTCACTTATAGCCTCCACTCAGATGTAGATTATCTCTTATAATAGCAAAGTCTATGTCTTAAAAAATACAAAGAACTTAAAAACCCAAGCTCACTTGAAACTTTTCACCAAAGACTCGTATCGGTCAGGATAATCCGTCAATATCCAGTCTATTTCATATTCTCTTAAGTATTTTTCCATATATTCCTGAGTATTCACCGTAAAAACCAATACTTTTACTCCCTTTCGCCTAATACTCTCTATATTATCTGGGGTCAGCTGAAAATCCTTTTCCAAATCTGGACTCATAGCTAACATTTGGGCAGGGGGCGAGTATTTATCTAATCCCCCATTCCTCAAAGCGTTAATCAGCCCACCCGCATCCGCTATGGTGTAGCAGGTCATTAACATAGGATAGTTTTTCCTAATCTTCTGAATCGTGCCAGCATAAAAAGAGGCCAAATACACTCTCCCTTCCATCTTTCTTTTCAATATAGGTTCCACCACTGCAGACAAATCCTCAAGTGGAACTTTTATTTCAAATAGAAAAGTCTCCGATGGAAAAGATTCAAGCACTTCTTCAAGTGTAGGAATGGCTATTCCTTTACCCCTAAAGGGATAGGTATTCCCTCCATCTGTAGTAAACCTGTATCCCGCATCGAGCATTTTCAGTTCTTCTACCGTTTTTTCCGCCACATTCCCAGTTCCATCTGTCGTCCTATCTACCGTAGCATCGTGAATTAAAACCGCTACCCCATCCTTAGTAAGCCTAATATCCCCCTCCAACAAACAACCTTTCCACCGCCTCGTAGATTCGGTGTATGCGAAAATCGTATTTTCAGGGTAAAGACCTTTTCCTCCCCGATGCACCCCTAACTGAGCATATTCTCTCCTAACACCCTCTATATTCCCGTCACCAGCCACTGCTACGAATAACACAAATACGAATAATACAACACTCACAGCGAAAACCGTAGAAAATCGCATACTATAACACTCCCTAAAAGTCGCCTTGGGAATATTGACATCAAATGATAAAACTATGTTTCATTAGTGTATAATATTTTATAAAAAAATCCAATTTGGCTAAGGAAAGGAGCCTACTATGCAAAAATGGTTTGACAATCAAGTAGTCGTAGTTACAGGAGCGGGCAGAGGTATAGGTTTTTCCACTGCTAAACTATTTGCAGAGTTTGGAGCAAAGGTAGTTATCAATGACTACGATGCAGACTGTGCAATAAAAGCCCAAGAAGAACTTCAAAAACTGGGGCATACTGTGCTCGCAGTCCCCGGAGATGTCACTGACCCCGCTTATCCCGATATGCTCATGAAAAAAACTGTAGATGAATTCGGAAAGATAAATGTGCTTGTCAACAATGCTGGTTATACTTGGGACGGGATGATTCATAAAATGTCAGATAAACAATTTATGGCTATTTTGGAAGTCCATAATATTGCTCCTTTTAGGATGATCAGAGCGTGCGCCCCTTACATGCGAGAAGTTGCGAAACAAGAGAAAGCAGAAGGTAAAACCCCGGAGCCCCGAAGCATAATCAATGTCTCTTCTCTCTCCGGTTTACATGGCAACATTGGCCAAGCCAACTACAGCACCGCCAAAGCTGGCATTATCGGACTGACCAAAACCGTAGCGAAAGAATGGGGTCCCTTCGGAATAAGATGCAATGCAGTTGCTTTCGGATTCATCCAAACACGCCTTACACAAGACCAGGAATCTGGCGAACAAATTGAAGTCGAGGGAGAAAAAATACAGTTAGGTATCCCCTCCCACATGAAAGGAATGATAACAATGCTAATCCCGCTTGGTAGGCCTGGGACACCTGAAGAAGCCGCAGGTCCTATAGTTTTCCTTGCTTCACCGCTCGCCTCATATATAACGGGAATTTGTCTCGAGGTAACAGGAGGTTTACAAGTGTAAGCATGGTTGCTCAAAATGAAATACAACTTGTCCGAACTATACCAGAGAAGTGTCGAATATGTTACACCTGTGTCCGAGAATGTCCTGCAAAAGCAATCCGTGTAGTTCACGGACAAGCAGAAGTTATACCAAACAGATGCATCGGTTGTGGAAATTGTGTAAAAGTATGCAGTCAAAAAGCTAAAGAAATACATTCCCCAATTGATACCGTCATAGAAATTATAAAAACAAAATCTACTATAGCCATAATCGCACCAAGTTTCCCCGCAGAGTTTCCTGAGATATACCCTCTCAAAGTTTGTGGGGCTCTCAAAAAACTCGGGTTCTCCAAAGTAATCGAGGTAGGAGCGGGGGCAGACCTCGTCTCCCAAAGCTATAGAAAACTCATAACCCAAAATCCTGATAAATCATTCATAGCAACCACCTGTCCAGCAGTAATTGCGTATGTTGAAAAGTACTTCCCTGAGCTCGTTCCCAATCTCGCACCTATTGTGTCTCCAATGATAGCTACTGCCCGCGTGGCTAAAAGTATGTACGGAAGAGATATCCCTATAATCTTTATAGGCCCATGCATAGCTAAAAAAGGAGAAATCCGCTCTCGGATTCTCCAGAGAGATGTAGAAGAAGTCATAACCTTTGCAGAGCTCAGAAAAATCTTCGAACTCGTCCTCCCAAATTGGCAAAACGCTCCAGAAGCAGAATTCGACCCACCCATAGCTGGACCAGGCGCGCTATTTCCAATTAGCAGAGGTCTCATCCAATCCGCTTCCATCCCTGAGGACTTGACTACAGGCAATGTAATAGTTTCAGAAGGTAGGTCTGAGTTCGTTGAAGCCATAAAGGAATTCCAAAATGGACACTGTAGGCCTAACCTGCTGGAAATCCTCGCTTGCGAAGGTTGCATTATGGGCCCAGGTTTCACCTCGACAGACTCGCTTTACAAACGCAGAGGCTATGTCAGCAGATATGTTCACAACAAACTAAAACACCTCGACTGGCAACTATGGCGACAACAAACAAGCTTCCTCTCAGAAGTATCTATGTATAGGACTTTCCTCCCTGCAGAAGAACGCACTACCGAGCCCTCTCGTGAACAAATCGAAGAAATAATGCACTCCCTCGGTAAGTTAAAGCCTGAAGATGAACTTAACTGCGGTGCGTGCGGATACGATACCTGCCTCGACCATGCTATTGCCATATACCACGGTTTAGCACAATCCGAAATGTGCCTGCCCTATACAATACAGAAACTAAAAGAGACGATAGAAGACCTCGCGGAATCAAACGAAAAATTAAAGAAAACCAGAGAAACACTTATTCAAGCAGAAAAACTTGCCAGCATAGGTCAACTTGCTGCAGGGATAGCCCACGAACTGAACAACCCACTCGGTGTAGTGCTGATGTATGCCCATCTTTTGCTCGACCAGTATGGAGCAAATGAGTCTCTCCGCGAAGACCTAAAAATGATAGCCACACAAGCTGACAGATGTAAGCGAATCGTATCAGGATTATTGCATTTCGCAAGGCAAAATAAACTTGCCCTTGAAACCGTTAGCCTACCTAAACTCATCGAACAAGCCCTCAAACTTCTTATCATACCCCCTAACATATCAGTAAAACTTGCCGACCACATGAAAGATTCCTCCGTAGAATTAGACAAGGACCAAATGACTCAAGTCTTGACCAATCTCATTTCAAATGCAGTGCAAGCTATGCCTAACGGAGGGACCCTGACCATAATAACAGAAGACTCTCCAAATGAAGTCTACATTACTGTTGAAGACACTGGAATAGGCATCCCTAAAGAAAACTTACACAAAATATTTGAACCTTTCTTCACTACTAAAGAAAAAGGAAAAGGAACTGGAATGGGACTGGCTATTACTTATGGAATCATCAAAATGCATCGAGGCCAAATCTCTGTGGAGTCGAATGCAAACCCTAAAGACGGTCCCACTGGAACGAAATTCTATATATCCCTACCCAGATACCAGGAACATTCTCAGTTCTTCTTCGACTTTGAAGACGAATCCTCCATTAAAATCGCTTACGAATCCGAGAAAATAGAAACTAAAGAAGTAACCAATCCCCAA
The DNA here is from genome assembly GCA_026415215.1 of Candidatus Hydrogenedentota bacterium. GTDB lineage: Bacteria > Hydrogenedentota > Hydrogenedentia > Hydrogenedentales > Hydrogenedentaceae > Hydrogenedens. The sequence goes on along the minus strand of JAOAHN010000069.1, from coordinate 16,449 downwards.
ACCAACAGATAAAAAATCTAAGAAGCGGAAAGAAATAATGAACCAAGAAATCTTCAAAGTGTTGGTTGTAGATGACGAGCCTGGGATTAGGATTGGCATATCCAGGGTTCTTCAATCCTTTTCCGTTCCACTCGAGGATGAAAATTTGAATGTCATATTTGAGGTAGAAACAGTAGAAACCGCCGAGGAGGCTCTTGAAAAATTAAAAAACTCGCCCCCGCAAATAGTATTACTTGATAACAAACTCCCTGGTATGAGTGGAATAGAAGCCCTCGAAAAAATCACCTCTATGAAACTCCCAGAGACCTACACAATCATCATAACCGCCTATGCCTCTATCGAATCCGCGGTAAAAGCTACCAAATACGGTGCTTATGATTTCCTCCCCAAGCCCTTCACTCCTACCGACCTAAAAAACACTATATTTAAGGTCGTTAAGCAACTTATTGTAGAAAGGAAAGCACGCCAACTCGCCGAAGAAAAGAAACGCATACGCTTCGAATTTCTATCAGTCCTCGCCCACGAACTAAAAGCTCCCATCAACGCAGTAGACGGTTATTTGAAGATATTAGAGGACATGGAAATCGAGAAGAACACTGAATTAGTCAAAGACCTTATAAGGAGATGCATTACAAGAAATGAATACATGCGTAAGATGATAGATGATTTGCTCGACCTTACCAAAATAGAATCCGGACAAAAAGTTAGAAACATCTCTAATGTAGACATAAAAGAAGTTGCACAAAGAGCTATTGAAACTAATCTCGTGGAAGCCCAAAAAAGAGGTATATCTATCCACCTTCACTCAAACCAACCCGTAATTATGAAAGCAGATGCAAGCGAAATAGAAATAATACTAAATAACTTGATATCTAACGCAGTTAAGTATAACAAAGAAAATGGAAAGGTAGATGTGTTTATATCTCGAGAAAACGACAAAGTCATAATAAAAGTCGCCGACACAGGTATAGGAATGACTCCAGAAGAGTGTGCTAAATTATTCCGCGACTTCGTAAGAATTAGAAACAAAAAAACCGAAAATATTCTCGGCAGTGGTTTAGGCCTCTCTACTGTAAAGAAATTGGCTCAAATCTATCACGGAGATGTCTCTGTCCAGAGTATACCTGACCAAGGTAGTACCTTCACTGTAGAAATTAAAGACTTCGATGAGAAAGTTTCACCCCAAGCGTAAACCGTATGGCATCCGATTGCAATTTTATATTTGCTCTTAATACATAGGATAATTTATATCGACACTTCCTTATTGTAAGGTAGACCCTATGAGTGAGGAACTATATATAGATTATTTTTCTATCCTCGGCTTACCCGAGGACTGTAAAACAGGCGATGTTAAGAAAAATTATAAGAAACTTATGAAAGACCTGCTCCTTGAAATCCATAACATCTCATCACTCACACCTGCTGAATTAGATAACTATCTACTAAAGATGGCTATGCTCAACGCCGGTTTTTATATCCTGAGAGACGACGGACGAAGAAGTAACTATATCTCGCATAGGAAAAAGGTTATAGAACTCGAAAAAAAATGGTGCGAAGTAGCTGAACAAAATCCCGACTCTCAGGAGGCAGACAGACTGCGCAGAGAATATGATAGAGCCCTTCAAGATTTCCTAACTAAATATATGGAAGAACTGGTGCTGGAAGCAGGCAGAGACAGAGAATGCGTGGAAACCAGCAACTGGGACCCTTTCCATGAGCGACACGCAAGTAGAGTCCTCCGTCACTATAGACAAAAGCTCTACTCACAAATCCATGAAAGGCTCCCATACTATGATGTTTCAAAACCCGAGATAGACTGGAACGAACGAAGAAATTTTGTCGCCAAAATTGTGAAAGGGGAATATCCAGAATATGAGTAGGAAAACTGAAACAAAAAAATTAGTTCCTCAAGAAACGATAGACATTGCTATTGCCAAAGCAGTTGCAGACGGCGATATAGTAAATTTCAGATTTCTATTCCTCCCATATTCACCCCTTAGAGAAGACAGCACTGAGGATATAAATACCATCAAATACTCTTATCTCCTGCCTTCCGAGGAAGAGGAAAACTCCCCCAAATTTAAATCAGCATTGGAATTAGTAAAAAGACCCGATATAAGAGAACACATAAACCGCCAACTACACAAGAAAGGTCCTCCTCAACTACCATCCGAATTGATACTAATGCTCGCAGATAATGCTGTCAGTCAAGGCAAATATACTTCCGCTTCACAAGCCTACGAATTGCTCCGCATCCGCATCAAAATTCAGGAATTATTCTTCCAACAAGGTGATGAGGAACTTGCAAAGGGAAACATATCCAACGCTGTCCGCGCATATAGAATCGCATCAGAACTTGAATATGACTACGGCGCCTTTCCTGAACCCCTCCCAGCAGTTCCAAAATACCAAGAACATGCACTAATACTCCACGGCGAATACAAGGAAAAATGGGAAGAGTGTATCGGCTATCTACCTATTCAAAAATTTCTAACAGAATCCTTCAACTATCTCTTCTTAAGACCAGAACATGCAAACAGAATCTTAGAAAAGTCCATAGAGATACAAACAGAATTCCTCGTAGAACTCATACACCAGATAGACCCTAACTGGAGTAAATTTGCAGACAATGTTAGCAAAACTGTCCCCATCCTTCAAGAACTATATCAAGAGATAAAATCACGAAGAGAAAGAATTGCTCAGGGGTCACTATGGGAAGATGAATGGGTCGAAGGATTAGATACAGAAAAGTTTTTAGAGATTCCAAAAATTCTACTCGGTAGAAAAATCTCTCCCGAAGAATGGTGGGCATACCTAAAAGAAATAGCCTATCTCCATCCCGCCTCCCCCCTTTTTTTAGCCCGGCAGATGATTAGTAAAGAAAAAGAAATTATCCTCCCTCGATACAACCCAGAAAACCCAGTTGCAATAGCCCTTTCACTTCCACCTCTTCCTCAACCTATCTAAAAATTCGGAAGACCCAAACTCGCAGGCTATTACCGTTAAGGGCCTACAATGGAACATCTTCCCGTTCTACAACCTTCGCTTCTATAAAAGCATCTACTACCTTCGGGTCAAAATGTTTACCTCTTTCATCTTTCAGATGCTCAAGAGCTTCCTCTTTAGTAGCAATACCACTCCTATAAATTCTGAAGGAAGTCATTGCACAGTATACATCTAACACCTTCAGCACCCGAGCTAAAAAAGGTATCTCTTCTCCTTCAATTCCAAGAGGATACCCATCCCCATCGTAGCACTCATGGTGCGACTCAATCACAGGTATAAGTTCCGGAAATATACCTAACCCTTTCAATATATCCGCTCCCAATTTCGGATGTGACTTTAACATTATCCATTCTTCGTATGAAAGAACACTTTTCTTGAGAAGAATCTCATTAGAAACTTGAATCTTACCTATATCGCGAAGCACACAAGCATGCTCTAATACCCATTGCTCTGATGTAGACAATCCTAAAACCGAGCCAAGGTAGCGTGCGATCTTTACCATCCTTCTCGCTCCACCTGGCTTTAAGCTCTCCCTACAGTCTATCGCATCTGCTATTAGGAAAAATAAACTGTCATATTCATTTCGACACACATCGATAGCATCTCTTACGCCCTCATTACTAACATTATCCGTCAGAATCATAAGAACACCTGACAAACTAACCTTCTCTCCACTTAAATCTATTACATGGGGAAAATCTTCAACATCTTCCGCAAATACCTTCCCAGTCCGCTCATTCTGACCCAGGGAAACTGCCAACCGATACTTCATTTTCCTCCTCCTCAATTCTTCATTTTTTTGGAAATGCATCCGGAAAGGTTCTCTTTACTCGCTTTGAAATGGAAATGTACCCGTAGCAGAACGCAAAGAAAATCAGAGATGAGACAGTCTCAACCCCAAGCTTATAAACCAAAAATTCATAATCTTCCGGAGAGAAATCTACAAGTAAGAATAACATCGAGATCCCCAAAAGTAGGCAAAAAAGAAATGTGAGTAGATACGCCTTTACAAGCCAGACTGCCCCGTGCCATTCCGAGAGCAAACTCGCACCAGCCAGAATACTAAAAACAATCAATACAGCCCTTATTGCTGTATACAGCACAAGGTAAGCTTTTAGACCAGGCACATATTCGAACTCTGTAGATGCAATTTGTAAGTCATTTACCAATGTATATATTGATAAAAAAGGAACCCCAAAGATTAAGATTATACAGAAAACAATTAAAAACCCCCCTACCCCGGTTTTCCCTTCTACCTTTGTTCCAGATGGATCATTTGTCATCGGCTCACTCATTCTTGCCCAGATCTTTATAGTAGCTATTATGTCACAGGATTGATTTTGAATGCACTCCTAAGTCTATCATTCAATCTCGTATTTCTCCTAACCGATTGTGTAGTTTTCAGAGCCTTTTGAATAGCATTCGGAGATCCTATTATAGTAACCATTTTCTTCGCACGGGTAACTGCTGTATAGAGCACATTTCGCTGAAGTAATAGATAATGTTGGGGCAACATCAAGAGTATTACAACTGGATACTCACAACCTTGGGATTTATGCACAGTCGCAGAATAAGCAAGTGCAAGTTGCTCAGTCTGCTCAAGTGAATAAACCACAAGATTTCCTCCCTCAAACAAAACCTGTATAAGCCCCGTATCTTCATCTGCATCAACAATAATACCTACATCACCATTGAATACCTCTTTCTCATAGTTATTCCTTATTTGCATTACCTTGTCACCTATCCTAAATGGAGTATGTGGAATCCTCACTCCTTCAGAATTCAATCTATCCTGGAGTTGTAAATTTAGGTGATGAACTCCCACATCCCCCCTACGCAGTGGCGCTAAAACCTGTATATCCTTAATCGGGTCATATCCAAATCGCTGAGGAATACGCTCTACCACAATATGGAGCAATGTAGTAAGTGCTGAAGCACTATCTACACGCCGAATAAAGAAAAAATCCTTCTGGTTAAATTCAGGAAACTCTCCTCGGTTTATCCTATGAGCGTTAGTTATGATCCCACTCTCAGCGGACTGCCTGAAAACCTCCTTGAGCCTCGTAACGGGAAAAACTCCACTCATAATTAAATCGGACAATACATTTCCTGGACCTACAGATGGAAGCTGGTCAACATCACCGACGAAAACAATATGAGTTGTAGTGGGTACTGCCCGAAGCAAATAATACAACAACACATGGTCCACCATCGATGTCTCATCAACAATTAGAAAATCCGCACAGATTGGGTTATCCCTATCCCGCATAGGCTTACCTGTCTGAGGGTTAAACTCAAGTAAGCGGTGTATAGTTGATGCGGGATGTCCTGTGACGGATTCCATTTGCTTTCCTGCTCTACCAGTGGGAGCAGTTAATGCTATCCTTATCGGATACTCCCGAAGAAAAGCTACAAGCGTCTTTATGAGAGTAGTTTTGCCCGTGCCCGGACCACCTGTTACTACTGAGATCTTTGAGTTCAAAGCTACCCTGAGAGCACTCCTCTGTTCCTCATTGAGCTGAGGAAGGTTTGGATGAGATTCTGAGAGAAATTCATCTATAGGCAACCCCTTAGGCAGAGCTGAAGCCCCGAAAAATATCCTCTGTAAATGCAGAACATTTTCCATCTCGATATTATAGTGGAACGGCAAGTAAACCGCATCGCCATCTCTAACTAATTTCTGCGATTCTATAAGCGATTGATACACCGGAACAATACTATCTATAGGCAACTCTAAAAGAGTACTCGTAGAGTTGAGTAAACCCTCTTCATATAAAAAAACATGCCCATCATTTTCTCCCTCTTGAAGCACATATTTAATACCCGCCTCAATTCTACTCGGATTGGATAAGTCTAACCCCATATCTTTTGCTATCTTATCTGCAGTCTTAAACCCTATTCCTTGAACTTCATTTGCAAGTTTATATGGGTCTTCACGAAGACATATCAAAGTTTTGTTCCCGTAAACTTTGTATATCTTGTTAGCTAAGGAAGGTGAAATATTGTATTGTTGAAGCGTCAGCATAGTTTCAAACTGATCCCTTTGTTCTCTCCACGCTTCCGCTATCTTTCGCGCTCTATTTTTCCCTAATCCCGAGACTCTTTCGAGTTTCTCAGGCTCGTGATTTAGCACATATAAAACATCTTCCCTAAATGTATTTATAATCCTTCTCGCATATCCAGGACCAATTCCCGGAATGGCACCTGAAGACAAAAACTTATATATAGCCTCTGCAGATGAAGGTAACAACATCTCCGCTCTTATCACCTGAAATTGCAAACCATACCGTGGATGAATTACCCAATTGCCATACGCCTTTATCGATGCCCCCACAGAAAGCGGAAATGACTTCCCCACTATGAGAACAACATTATTTTCTTGGTGCCTCCTCAACTTCGCCACGAAAAAACCTGTATCTGGGTTCTCAAATACTATTTCCTCTACTACCCCCTCTATCTCTTCAGGCCCCAACTCTTTAGGAGAAAATGGGATCTCTATAGTATCAAAATCCATTGCAATATGAACCTCTTACCGGATTATCCACCTAAGGGCACACTATTGTATCTTCGAAGGTAAATTATGTCCGTTGTCGCCCTCGGACTCAAAGTAAGTAAATACATAACACTATGGGCAACATCCCCCGGTAACATCCAATCCGTCTTGTCTCGCTCAGGCATATTCTCCTCACTCAAACGAGTAACAACTCCTCCCGGACATATTGCGTGCACACGAATATTATACCGCTTCAATTCCATCGCCAAAGTTGTTGTTAAACCATTCACCCCGTGTTTAGAGGCACAATACGCTGATTGATTGAGCAAAGGCTTCAAACCCGCTACACTCGAAATATTTATTATAACCCCTTCCCTTCGTTCTATCATGTACGGAACTACTGCCTTGGTCATCAAGAAAGTTCCTGTCAAGTTAACATCTATGGTCTGTTTCCAATCTTCAATACTCATTTCAACAAATGGCTTGAACCTCGCAAATCCAGCATTGTTTACAAGTATGTCTATCCTACCCCATTTAGCAATAACTCCATCCACCGCCCGTTTCACATCATCCGGTTTCGAAACATCTGCTATAAGTGGAATTGCCTCAACTCTTTTACCGCGTGCTAATTCCACAGTTTCATTCACTTCTAACTCACTCCGAGCCAATACCCCTACATTAACCCCATGCTCTGCTATTGTCAAAGCAATAGCCCTACCTATACCTCTACCTCCTCCTGTAATGATAGCTACTTTACCCGCCAATTCCATAGACCTAACACCCCTCTCTCTAACGAACTAATAAGTTATAAGATATTCACTATAAGATTGCAGTGGCTGTAAAAAGAATAATACACGGGATAAGAATAAATCAAGGAAGAAGATTTGTTGAGATAGATTATCAACCAAATGTAAGCCAAAACTCTGTGCATATCGATTTGAAAGATTTACTCGAATAACCCAAAAGAACACCTATAAAAATACCCACAACACCTTATCCCTCTACACCCTATACGCTCCCAGCGGAAACATCAGAATAATACCCCAGCGTTATGAGTATCCGTATTAAATAAAACATAAATAACAAAAGTTTCTCACAAAAAACTCAGAAAAACTTTTTCAGGGCTAATACTTCTATTTGACTCTCTCAATTACTAACACACTACTTCACAATTCAAAACACCTAATAAATTATCCAGATTACTCTCTCCCTACTTTCTGAAAGAGCCACTAATACCTTCCCATCTCTCTCGTCTCTTCTACAACACACAACACCTATATACACACTATAGTCAGCAGACAAGCAACTAAGCCATCAGGATATTTGCCTACAAATATCCTATAGCCTCCTATGCATACCACTAACTATCACTAATAACATACCCACTAACACAAAGTCTAATAAGTTCTTCATCCAGGCATCACTATCTCCTAAATCCTTACCCCAATTACACCCGCAAATACCTCCTTCAGTGTCATCATCTTCAATATCTTTCTCCTCTTCATACACAACTTCAATTTCTATCGTCTGTCCCGCACTAATGCTAACAACCTGACTCTCGGGTTCAATCCAATCAATGATATCCTTAAACTCTACCGTGTGACTTCCAACTGATAAACCCGACACCACCGCTCCACTACTCTGCCAATTCCCTCCATCCACCCTCCACTGTGCACCCGCACTCACCGCCTCCGACGGCTCTATACTTACCCTCAACGAACCTGTCTGAGTCGAAGCAGATGTATAATCCGCTACCAAACTCACCCCACTGTAAGGAGAACTTGCATTTAACATTATATACCACCAGCCAGCCGAAGGATACTCCACCACCACCTCCTCATCATTACCATCCAAATACGGGCGATAGTCCCAACTATCCAATCTCGGCACAGAACCATACTTCACATACAAATCACAATTACCACTACCCCCCCACATCTTTATCAATAAGCTCTCCTGACCATTAGGCACATCTATACGATAGTACTTATTCCTACTCCCACTACCATAAATATCTGTCACAGCAATCCCATCTACTAAATCTCTTATCACCAACCGTATGTAGACAACTGTGATCTCCGTGGTTTGTCCCGAACTAATGCTAACAACCTGATTACCAGGCTTAGTCCAACCATTTACATAATTAAACTCAACCGTGTGACTTCCAACTGACAACCCAGACACTACCACTCCACTGTCCTGCCAACTACCTCCGTCTACCCTCCACTGCGCCCCCGCACTCACCACCTCCGATGGCTGGATAGTCACCTTCAACGAACCAGGTTCAGTTTTCCTATACACAATTTTCGCGGTATACGACCCTATGCGCGCTATACCATATTTTATGTATGCATACCCCCCTTCCCCCCAATCTGTGCCCCAAGAGTTCCTAACGATAAATACACCAGTACCTGTCCCCAAAAAATTGTCATCCCACCCTACAAGCACTACTCCGTGATTAATCTCGTAGTTATTACTTTCCGAATCATCATATATTCCTCCGGCATACGCTTGGAAAGAGTCTATAGTGCTCATCGTACACGCCACAGGACCGTAATTGTAAATTGCTGTTTTAATTAGATTTATATCCGTGTAATACTCCTCGGTTATATAGCCCCAATCATCTATGAAGTAATAATGTGGTTTGGGGCAACTACAATCCTCATAATCAGTCGCTGTGTATGGATAATCCGTTTCCAGTACCGCTCCGTATCCACCACATGGATCTTTTTTTGTCCCTTCAAACCACTCAAAAGCATACCACCCGTTACTACAACCCTTGTGGTTTCCGTCCACTACACAATCCACCAGCCATTGTTCGGATAAATCTTGAAGTACCCCATCTTTCCAAGCTATTGCCCCCTCTAAAACACCAACTGTGACAAAAGCCCAGCAAGAGCCACATTCACCCTGATCACGCACCTCGGGTAATCCCACAGAAATCTGTTCACGCCAATCCCACCTTGCAGGCAAGCTCTTCACAGGCTCAATAGCCCTCATTTTTTTCGCCACCACATCCTTGGGGGGTGGAATAAACCCAGTTAAGCTCTCTAATGGCCTTCGTGTAGCGGTAGTCTCTCCAACTTCGAAACTCCAACCCTCATTCTTTGCCCTCTGCCTCAACTCCTCTATCCTCTCAGGTGAAAGTTGTGCTTGAGACATCTTTCCAATAGTTAGAAATAAAATTAAAAAACAAACAAAAATCCCCTTCCTCCCTGAACTATAACTATAAGGATTCACATCTCGCTCCTTCTCTTAAAACAAGATTGAATACTCTTTGGACTATTGGCAAGTGTCCTTGGACGATTATATATACCATCAGTTAATAAACACAAACTTTCTCGTAATATAAAAAGCAAATAGTTTTAACCAATGCCAAACTTTCATAACATTTTATTATGAGATATTAAATTGTAATAAACATTAAAGACATATAAGGGGCGTTGAGAGTTTAACAAACGAATTAAGAGCACATTAGGGGTAAGGGAAATATGTTGGTAATTAACTGTTATCATCAGTTGCGGATTTTTTTCAATGCAGTTGAGGAATAGATTACCCGCGAGGTAAGGAAGACAAACCTACCAAGTTCTCTTATATCACGAATGTGCGAAAGTACTTATCCCACAATAGGACACTTCCCATGTACTATCTACACTACTCTTACAGATAATAAGAATGAATTTACTGGTCCGATCACAACTCTGGCAAAAGATGAAATTTAATCTTAAAATCTTCTCCGCAAAGAGTTATCTCACAGAACCCACCCTCTTTATCCTTCCTATAAAAAAGAGGAGGTGTTGTCAAATAGGACACCCTCGAGTTATCTCTATCCACAGTGTAACTATAATGATGAACATGACCTGCAATGTATAATAAAGAGGTTTGAGCCTGGACAATCACTTTACGAAGAAACCTCGCACCTTTCAACCTTCGAGTTGCGTTGGAATAATAAGTATCCGTCTTATGCAAAATCGGGTAGTGCCCACACACAATTACCGGTGTTTTATTTGTAGCTATCATCTCGCCTAATTTCTCCACCTGCTCTTTTGAAATAACCCCTCTCGAAGATAGAAAATTGGGTCTGACTGTGTGTAAAAATATGACTGTTAGATTGTCATCTATTCTCACTGAATAAGGATATTCTTCGGAAATCAAATAATCCTTAAAAAAGAACTCAAATCTTTTTCTTCTCACTGATTCAAATGTATAGTAATCATGATTGCCAGGAATAATGTACACAGGGATACTCAAAGACTTTATCTCATCCGTGAATCTCCTCGCTAATTCAAACTCTCTATCATCAGAAGTAACTGTAAAATCCCCTGATATTATCACACCCTTTGGTTTCGCATTTCTTAGGTAAGCCAAGAACTTATCTTTCGAAGAAAAGTCGAACCTCTTACTCCGGTTCAATACCCAATTCACATACCCCAATATCCGCTTGCTAAGGAAATGAGAAGGAGCTAATCCATAACTAAAAAAATGCAAATCCGTAATGTGGATTAAGTTTATGGGTGTCTTCACACAATGTAACTCCACTATTGTCAAAGCAAACTCGGTAAAGTCTCAATACCAAACACCTCTGAAATTATCTCAACTTTCAAAGGAAAAACTATACTTGGGTGCACATTTCCAACCACGCATCTTCTCTCCGGGAGAATCCACATCACAGCATTCGAAATATCTCCAATAATACGAATTGAGGGAATGTAGTAGTTTTCCTCCCAAACCGAGTCATCCGTCAGATCAAGGTTAGCCAAATCTGCTATGACAGGATTCGCAACCTTACAAATAGCACCCGCAAATAGAACCAACACCCCTGCTTTACCACATCCCGCAAGTGCCACTGGTGATTGTAAGTCTCTCCTCGACGAAAGCCAAAAAAGAGCAGTTATAATATCCTTAACTTGCTCTGCTGTGCGTGTGCTATGAAAAGTATCAAAATAATTTGTCTGCCTCCGCTTAACTTCGAACCATGGCGACTTGTGCTCGCCCGTAAGAAACAAATCTACCATAGCGACTGCATACCCCTTGAGTAGTAATTCCTTAATTTCTCTTCTTAACTCACCACTTGTACTGTCGATAAAGTAATCCTTTCCTACATCGTGAACAAGCAAAACTACCTTTTGTCTTTCCCCCTCATATCCCCGATACAATAGTAAAGGCACTCTATCTCCGACCCCTCGTCGAGACAGGATCCAACGCTCGATAACATAATCAGGTTCTCTATCCATTGCTAAACATTCACCACTCACATCCTTACCTAAATAGTGAGGCTCCATACCCATTGCAATAGCAAGTGAAAGCCCATCTCTATTTCTAAACCTTACCTCTCCTCCATTCTCAATATTAAGGTGCTTACTCCTTGCAAGTCGGCGACCCTCTAACAGCCGACCCAAGACCACATCGTATCCGTCCTTTTTAAGATTATCTATTTGCTTCTCCGTAAAAACCCTCAAAGCAGATTCAGGCGGAATACTAATTTCCCCTTCCTTAAAATTAGACCAATCGCGTTCTGGAAAAAAATATTTACCAAAAAATCTATACATTGCCTCCCTACTATCCTTGTTATAGTTATGCTCTGCTTGAAACTGGACGGTCTCTATATTTTTTTCTTCCGAGTAAAGCTCGTATACACTCCTTATAGCGGGGAACTCAACCCTTGGTGTTGCCCATGTCCAATCACCCGTGGCTGAAATTAGTATCATAGGTCTCGGAGCCATTAGCGACCCTATCTCCATATTTGAAGCAAAAATCCTAATAAGTGGAGCATTCTCACAAATACATCCACCTTGCATTGAACAAGAAATCATATTTACTGGGGCACTTACTTTCACTCGTGAATCTACCGCACATAGCAAAAAAGTCTGTGTTCCCCCACCCGAAGCACCTGTGCAAGCTATCTTTTCAGGGTCAACTTCAGGTAATGTCTGAAGAAAATCCAGAGCCCTTATGCTATTCCACAACTGCACCGAACAAGGGTGTAGTCCCCACAATTTCAGTTTGTTGGACCCCCAATTGTGAGGAAGTTGCTGAGAATCGTTATAGCCAACCATATCGTAGCTAAACACTACACACCCCATTCTGGCAAGTGTGATGCACCTCGCCGGCACTGAAGCCCTCTCAGAATGTTCTAATCTCCCCTTCGACCAATGCCCGTGTGGACACAAAACCCCCGGATGCTTCCCGGGAATACTCGGTTTATACAGATTCCCCGTAACATAAAACCCCGGCTCAGATTCAAAATACACCTTCTCAACAGTAAATCCATCCCCCTCGTATCTATCAAAAATATGCGGATTTAGCGGACACTTCTCCCGCTCTGGAAATAAACCACACCCCACACTTATAGTTCTCCTCAACCTATCAGCAAATTCTTCCCAAAAAGAGAGGCTGTCAAAATTTCGCATAGAAAAAATCGTATTCGTATCTCTAAGTTCCTCTACTCGCTTATCTTTGACATAATCCGGCTCCCTGAGTACCTGCCCATACTTCCCCGCCTTTTCAGGACTATACTCTGTGCTACTAACAAATAACACTCGCGCTATCTTAGGAAATCCCCAAACTCTTATATATCCCCCCTTCTTAACTTCATAATCCCCTACTTTAACCCAACTATAACCGCTCTCATTCTTTTTATCCTTCTCCATTTTAGGTGCAACTACATTAAATTTAGCATCTCCCACTTCTAATGTTCCCTCCGCTCCTCTCTCTACCCAACACCACACTATAAACTTTCCAACATCTTTAAACTCCACTTTCCCAAACTGCCAATTGTCAACTTTCACCAATGCCTGTATTGATATTAATATTCCAAAAAATAACAACTTGGGCATAATTAATCTCTCCAAATTTCTTAACCTAATTTTTCATATAAATAACTAATGAGTATTTCCAAATTCGTTACCCCAAGATTATACCGAACCTTAACTATTTCAAGACAATACTAACTTTTCACTTAGACAGCTAAACTAATCCCCCTCCATATTCTTCAATCTTTGCTTTTTACCCAATGGATAAATCTAACCTATCCCCAACACTACAAAAGATAAACTTCAAAGAGTGTTTCTATATGATAAGGTATAAAAAATTTATGAAAGTCTTTAAAGTTTTTTAATATCTCACAAAGTTAAATAAGCCTATTTATTCATACCTTCCTTGAGGGGAGCCCTCTGTGTCCCCTCTCTAAAAGAAAAATACTCTAAAAATGTTTACAAAAAGGAACTTCCTCAAACTAAATCAGTCATGATGGCAATCCCGCACAATATCCATCTTCGCCTCCCTCACACCTATAATATCCCCCGGCGTTGAAAAACTGAATTAGACGGAGGAGCTCCGTAAGTTCTATTTTCCAATTTTTCAAAGAGTAGTCTGACGCATGAGGTCTACAAGATTTATCTCCATCAGACCCAGGACCATAACTATCTTCTGTACCTTCCTCACAATGGAATCCATAATAATTAAAGAACTGAATCACCCTTAGAAGCTCTCTTAAACTTATCTTTCTATCTTTATCCTGGTCCGCAGTATGGAAAGGCAAAATTTCCCATTCTCCCTCCAAGACTCCTTCTGCTAACCCTTCATTACCCCCTTCTTCCGAGCCTTCAACCAAGCCCTCTACCACACCTTCTACTGAGCCCTCCTGTGAACCCTCTATTACCCCCTCTAATGAACCCTCCTGTGAACCCTCTATTACTCCCTCTAATGAACCCTCCTGTGAACCCTCTATTACTCCCTCTAATGAACCCTCCTGCGAACCCTCTACTACCCCCTCTAATGAACCCTCCTGTGAACCCTCTATTGCCCCCTCTAATAAACCCTCCTGCGAACCCTCTACTGCTCCCTCTAATGAACCCTCCTGCGAACCCTCTATTACCCCCTCTAATGAACCCTCCTGCGAACCCTCTGCTACTCCCTCTAATGAACCCTCACCTTCCCCGCACGGACCCTCAGAAAGGACAAGATCTACTGGAGTTCCATAGGGAACCTCCTGCCCTCCTAATGGACTCTGACTTATTACCAGACCTTCCGAAACTTGATTACTACACTGCCACGCAATCGCACCTAAATCTAAACCTGCATCAAGTAAAGCTTCACTCGCCTCATCTATAGTCATACCTGTAACATCTGGGACAACAACTGAACACGGTCCCATTGATACCACTAAGTTGACAGGACTACCCGGTGGCAATTCTACTCCTGAAGGTGGGTCCTGATTAATTACATGGTCAGCTTGAACGAGATTATTGCATTGATATGTTAAAATACCGACAGTGAGGCCTACAGACAAAATCTCTGCTTGAGCTAAATTCAATGGGAAACCTATCACATAAGGGACAACGCTTCCAGCACAAGGACCTGTAGAAACAACTAAATTCACACTACTCCCCGGCGGTGCTTGGCTTCCCCCAAGGGGCGTCTGCCCTAAAATAACACCTGCTGGATACACTGAGCTACAACTCTCCTGGAGAGTGCCAACTCCAAAACCCGCATTACTAAGGGTAATCTCCGCCTCTCCAAGTGTTAACCCAACTACCTTTGGAACAACATACTCCCACAGAAAGTAAGGATAGGTAACATTTTGCACAATACCCCACACCGTTCCAAACTGCCATCCCTTATAGGTACTTTGTATTTTCATCTGCGCCGTAGTTTTACCCGTCCCCCCTGAGGATGTACTCCATCCTGATGTCTGAATATTCCAGTAGGAAGACTGGACCAATCCAGAAGAGCGATAACCTATTAATCCACCTGTATTCGATGACCCAGCCACTGAACCTGTCGAATAGCAATGTCTTACCTTTCCATTCAATGTAAAAGACCCTACAAGTCCACCCACATTTGAACTGTAGCCTAAAACAGAACTGTGTGAATAACACCTCGTTATTGTTACATTCTTACCTATGCTTGCACCAGCAACACCTCCTACGCTCGTATCTCCTACAACAGAGCCCTCCGAATAACATTGCTCAACTAAATTCCCATTTCGCCCCACCACTCCACCTACGAATGTTGTTCCCGTTATATATCCAACTCCATAACTCTTACGAACAGTTCCTAAGTTATGTCCAGTAATACCTCCTGTATATTCCAAGCCAGCCACTTCACTGTCTAAAAGTTGACAGTTCGACAATGTTCCAGTGCTCCTGCCTACAAAGGCTCCTACATAATTCCTACCCTTGATATATGCATCCTTAATACCCAGGTTCTCTACTATCCCAGTAGAGGATACTACACCAAATAAACCTACATAGTCAGTAGAGGCACGATCAATGTATAGTCCAATAACCTTAAAACCCATCCCATTTAATCTTCCTGAGAACGGAACCCCAACCGTTCCTATAGGCGTAAAACCTTGACCACCATTCCAATTTACTGTATCAGAGGCATCTATGTCTTGAGTTAGCGTGTATTCCCCATTTACAGGATATAGAGGATTATTTCCTATATTTTGCAGTTCTAATATATTGCTAATTGGAATTGCCGACCAACTCTTTAATGAAAAAGTAAAAAGTAAAAGAAAACAAAGTGTAGATTTCGCAGTAAAAACAAAATTTTTAGATATAATGTGTTTACTCATCTTACTATCCCTTCCCTCTAAGATTATTTTTAATATAAAGTTGATAACAACTTATTATTTATATCACATATTTGGCAAAAAGTCAAAAAAAAATTAATAATTGTTATAATAAAATATTTTTTTCAAAAATTTTGAACAAGATAATCAGTTGTTATACAAGTAAAAAAAATTACCAATTTGAGGCGCCTACTATCATTTGCTCGCTATTATCAATATTAACACCAACTTCTAAAACCTACGCAGTTAAAAATATACATTTAAATAATTTTAATTATTTTGATTTTTTATAATTTCTCAAAAATAATATTTAAAAATCATATATGCAGTCTTTTTCTATTTTAATTTTAAAATAATTCTTAAATTTCGTTTT
>JAOAHN010000057.1 GCA_026415215.1 Candidatus Hydrogenedentota bacterium | reverse complement strand
TATTTCCTCCAGTCCTCGTGCTACTAATCCCAGTGCAACACTGAATTTAGCTGAGTGTTCTTTAAACTGCTTTATTGTATTGGAATTTGAAAAGCTGAAATTCTCATTTGCAAAGTCTGCTACCTCTACTGTATCTACATTCAATTCATGGACTAATGTTTCACCTATAAGTGGGTAACAAGAAACACCTCCACACACAATAATTCTTTCTACTGGCTTTTCGTAGAGCTGGTGCTCATAAAAATCAAAAGACCTTTTTACTTCTGATATCATTCTGCTCATTGAAGGAAGTAAAACCTCTCTAATAGATTTCTCTCTACCACCAATTGCTTTCGTTGAAGGAATAGTATCCCTAAAACCATACTCTTCTTCAAAAGAGTCCTCGTGGGGTATAGGCTCTTCGACTATAACTTCTTCAACTTCTTCGGCAATTATCTCTTCTTCGGTTTCGTATTCCTTTACTTCTTCTGCTAATGGTGCTTCGGGTTTCGATATTATTTCTTTCGCTGAATCCATTAGCATCGCTTCTGCTTGCCTGAATTCCTGATGTGTCTCTTTAACGATAGCATCTATCATGTCTTTCCCGCCCCAACCCAAATCTCTTATAAACACCGACCTGAAGTCTCTTACAAAATGAATACTTGAGGATGTAAAACCAATGTCGAAAATTGCCAAGGATTCACCTGGTTTCATTAACCTACTTACTTTTATAGCGTTATACACTGCTATAGAATCCAAATCAAATACAGAACATTGAAGGTCTGCTTGACCCAATACATTAAGTCTCGAGTTTATTACATCTTTTTTGCTCGCTACAAGAATTATTTGAATTTGGTTAGCTTTTTTTGTCGGTTCACCCTCGATAATATCCGAAGATATGTAAACATCATTTAAGTCGAATGGTATATACTGCCCCGCTTCTTTAAGTACTACATCTTCTATTTTTTCTCCTTCTTTTACATTTATCTTAGGATACCTTACAACTGCGGTATTGCCAGGTAATCCACAAACTATTAGACTCTTGTTTTTTTCCATTCCTTTTAGAGCAAGTTCAATGGCTGTAGTTTGTGCCTTTACTGGGTCCGCATTAAAAAGCTCTAAGTCTATATCTGAATAACCGATTTCTTCTATATATATTTTTCTGCCGGACTTAGATGCTTGTATCGCTTTGACGGAGTGATTTCCTAAATCTATACCTATTACTTTTTTGGGTTTAGTAAAGTTTCCTAAATTCACAAATTATTCCCTTCTCTTTCGTTTTTAGAATAATACTTATTAACTATAATTGTCAAGTATTTTCTCTTGTTTCTTATATTATTTTCTCCATCAGCATTTTATTTACAAACCACATATCGTCGTTTTCTGAAGTATTAATAATATCACAAATAATTATACTTGTCAAGAATAAATCCAGTTTTTTAGAATTGGTCTTTTAAGTAGAAGTTAAATGATAATGGGGAGTTGAGACTATTTTCCTCGAATTCCATAGGAACAAAACCCGCGGTGTCGTCGGACCATTGGAAATGTCGGGTTACCCTTCTATAAATTGTGGGGTTCTCACGATAGCCATCCGACTTCCTTAGATTCGTAAGGCCTGTCGTAGGCTATACGAATTCTGCCCTTGGCATTGAACCCCTTTACCATTTGCTACAGGAACCACATTTCGCGGTCCATTTCGAACACCGCAGGCAAATTCAATTATTTTTATTAATAATACCATAGAAACTTTCTAAAATGAAAAAAAATAAGAAGTTTTTCTAAATATAGACCAACATTAATGCAGAGTAATTTAGAAATTAATTTTTGGAACATAAAAAATGGTATAGGATTTTTTCAATTACTAAGTTGATACTAATGGTATTAATATGCTAAACTTACACTCCCGTGACACTATCCGTAATGGATGATATTTTGCAAGTTTTATTGAATTAGAGATTTATGGCATAAACCAAGTTGTATGGAGAAGTGAAAAGTGAAGACTTATTATCCAAAACCATCCGATATAAAGAAAAAGTGGTATATCATAGATGCTGAGAATAAGGTGTTAGGCAAAGTAGCTGCAGAGGCGGCTAAACTTCTAAGAGGGAAACATAAACCATACTTTACTCCTTCTGGGGATTGTGGAGATAATGTTATAGTGGTAAATGCAGAAAAAGCTATAGTTACTGGAAAAAAAATGGATGAGAAAGTTTATTACTGGCACTCAGGTTACAAAGGTGGCTTAAAGCAGATGACATATAGGCAAATGCTTCAAAGACATCCTACTCGTGCTATGGAATGGGCTATTTGGGGTATGTTGCCTCACAATAGATTGGGTAGAAAGATCTTCAAACACCTAAAAGTATATGCAGGAAGCGAACATAAACATCAGGCACAAAATCCTGAGGTGTGGGAAATTAAAGATTAATCTAACATTAAAATGACAGGAGGTTTAACATAGCCGTGATTGACCGTAACACAAAAGAAATAGTAGCAACTGGGAGAAGAAAAAGAGCAGTAGCCAGAGTGAGGATTAAGCAGGGCTCTGGCAAATTTGAAGTTAATGGTCGCAAGCTTGAGGATTACTTAGCTCGAGAGGTATTGGTAAGAATTGCGAGACAACCTCTTGTACTTACTGGAACAGATGGAATGTATGATGTGAGGGTTATATGTGATGGGGGTGGGCTTTCTGGCCAAGCTGGTGCAATAAGACATGGGTTAGCCAGAGCCCTTCTCGAAGCGAATCCAAATCTAAAACAGATACTCAGAAGTTATGGACTCTTGACGAGAGACCCGAGAGAGGTAGAGCGCAAGAAATACGGGCGTCCTGGTGCACGCAAGAGATTTCAATTCTCCAAGCGGTAGTTTATTAAAATTTGATATAAAAAGTTGTAGAGAGCAGGAAAAATATGAAATTCCTGCTCTTTTATTTTTTTATTTGATTCTTTAATTTTTTTTGTAATTAGTGTTAAAATTGTTAATAAGAAAACTTAAAGGAGAAATATATGTATAAAATTAAATTTTTATGGATGACTCTTGCTCTCTCTGTCTCCGTATGTAAACTTACCTTCTCTCAAGTTATTGGGATTGATTCTATCGAAGAATTACAGTTAATTGGCAGTAATCAATCTTATCCTCTGAATGGGAGCTATGTGCTTACTCAAGATATAGATGCTTCTGCTACTTCTAACTGGAATAACGGGAAAGGTTTTCAGCCTATAGGAAGCTATGCTCAGCCTTTTCGAGGAACCTTAGATGGTCAGGGGTATAAAATCACCGGGCTATATATAAATAGGCCTGAGGAAAACTTGGTAGGAATATTTAGGTATGTGGCTACTTATATCCAATTACCTGACTTCAATGTAGGTAAGGTAAGGAACCTTGTCATAGAAAATGCAACTATAGTAGGAGGCACAAATGTGGGATGTGTTGCGGGAAGTGCTCAAAGGATTGGTTCTACAAATCAACAGGGCTATGACGAAAGACACTTGATTGAGAATATTAGGATTGTTAATACAAAAATAATTGGTGTTTCTTATCTCGGTGGAGTGTTGGGGAGTATTAACGAAGGGACTCTCCGTAATTGTTTTGTAAGGGACATATTTATATCGGGTGGAGACACAATCGGAGGACTTGTGGGTTCATCATCAGCTAAAATTGAAAAATGTTGTTCTACAGGATTGGTATATGGAGAGGGGATCAATATAGGGGGATTAATTGGAATTGCTAACTTTGTGTCATATTCCACAGTAAACTATTGTTTCTCCAGTTGCTGGGCTTTTGGAAAAGATTCTGTGGGTGGTTTAATAGGTTCCAATTCAACATATGTTACTCAATGTTACTCCGCTGGGCTAATATATGGTAGAACAAACATTGGGGGACTTGTAGGTTCTGGTGACTCTTCAAAGGTTCAAATATCGTTTTTTGATGCTGATGCAAGTCAACAGACTCAATCTGCTGGGGGAAATCCGCTCTACACTGACCAAATGCTGACTCCCGATATTTTTCAGTCAGTAGGATGGGACTATGCATCTATATGGGGTCAAGATAATGGTAAAACAAGACCATATCTCCAAATTTTTCCTCCCACCTCTGAACCACTTGGCTTAACAGTGTTAGTGGAAAACGGGAGTGTTAATGTGCAACCAGCTCCTCCTTATACTCTTTGGAGTGTCGTGAAGCTTACTCCAGTTCCAAATTCTGGATATCGATTCGCAGGATACGAGTTGTATACAGGGACTTCTAAGTCTTTTATTCTTCCTATTGAGGCTCCAGTTGTGTGGACTATGTCATATCCTACATCAGTATTGGCAAAGTTCCTCCCAAACCAGACTATCTTGATTGAAAATATATATGACTTACAAAAAATTGGCAATGATTTGAATTATCCATTGTTTTGGTCTTACGAACTAGATTCTGATATTGATGCCTCTGAAACGCAGACCTGGAATAATGGGAAAGGCTTTACACCTATTGGGACTAATGTGTTTTGGTTCAGGGGGGCTCTTAATGGCGCAAACTACACTCTCCACAACCTCCGAATCAACCGCCCAGACGAGGAGAGGGTAGCTTTATTCAGATATTTAGATGCCTCTGCTCAAATTTCGAATTTAAAGTTTACTCAGGCAAATGTTGTAGGTGGGGTTAATGTAGCAGTGTTGGTTGGGGAAAACTCTGGAAGTATTAGAAATGTAACTGTTTTAAATTCCCAGATAGGGGGAAATGTAAATGTGGGTGGTGTAGTAGGTAGGAACAAAGGCGACATTGAGAGATCTGCTTTAGTAGAGAATTCTTCGGTTAATTGTTCTACTGATTATGCGGGTGGGATATGTGGTATTAATGATGTAGGCTCGAGTATTTTCTTCTGTAATGTGAATGCCCAAATTTATGGAAAGTCTTATATAGGAGGAATAACAGGAGCTAATAAAGCAGTCATCCGCAAGAGTTATTCTAAAGGCTTGGTTAGTAGTTCTGAAAGTATGGTTGGTGGTTTGGTGGGAGTGAATCAGGGCACTATATTTCAGTGCTACTCTCACTCCACAGTGAACTGCAACCAATACGGAGGTGGGCTTGTAGGAGTAAATTACGGGACTGTCGATGAAACTTATTCAGTAGGTAATGTGACTAAAGAAAAGCCCAATTCGGGAGGATTGATAGGGGCTAATTTTATGGATGAGTTTCGCTCATTCTGGGATACAAACACCTCCGGCTATACTACTTCTGCAGGTGGAACTGGAAAAACGACTGAAGAGATGAAGATCCGTGCTACATTTGAAGCTGTAGGGTGGAATTTTGAACTTGTGTGGGCTAATGATAATGATACCGTTTATCCTTATCTTTTAGAAACGACTATCGTTCCCCCTATTTTGAATATATCCTTGGAAGAGGCTGAAAACTTAATTATCGAAGCCTCGCTTACCGTTGGAGATGTAGAATACCAATGCTCTAACACAGTTATTTATGGAAATGTTATAACTTCAGACCCGTTGCCCGGGTGGGAAGTCCCCGTAGGTTATCCTATAGACTTAGTGGTATCTGAAGGTCCCTGCCCTCCGCCTGTTAAGGTATTAACAAGCATTGAGGAACTTCAATTGATAGGCAATTCAGTAGATTATCCTTTGGATGGAGTTTATGAGTTAAATCAAGATATAGATGCAGTTAATACAGCTAATTGGAATAATGGCCAAGGATTTTCACCAATAGGGTCTGTTTTGAATCCTTTCACCGGTTATTTTGATGGTAAAGGATTTAAGATTAAAAATCTCGTAATAAACAGGCCTTACACGGATACGATAGGGCTCTTCGGAAAAATAAGTGGGAACGCTATTGTTAAAAATTTGGTTCTTGAGAATGTCACTATATCAGGTAAAAATAATACTGGTGGTGTTGTCGGTGTATGTGGAGGAGGCACCATTTACAATATTACATTAACAGGCACTCTATCAGGAAAAGGTAATCTTGGTGGGATTGTAGGTTTTAATCAAATTGGCATAATATCCGATTGTTTTTCCGATGTAAGATTAACTAACTCTCAGTATAATTCAAACACCGGAGGTATAGTTGGTCAAAATCAGGATACTGTTATCCGTTGTTCTGCTGTAATTAATGCCAACATTACAAACACTCCAAATGGGGCAGGTGGCATTTGCGGTGCCAATGGAGGATTTATCACATATTGCACAAGTTTAGGCTTAATAATAGGTAGCGATAATTGTGGTGGGTTAGTTGGAAACAATGTCTGGTCTGTGAGTAAATGTTGGGCAAATATTTACCTGGACGGGCTAAACAATATAGGTGGGTTAATTGGTAAAAACACGGGTGGGAATGTAAGTAATTGTTTCTCCACTGGAACAGTTAAGGCTGCATTTTATTCCGGAGGTTTAGTTGGTAGACTTGATTCAGGAACTGTTGAAAATTGTTATTCTATTGGGAAAGTGTCAGGAATTGATGGTTATATAGGCGGCTTGATTGGTTATCGGTTTGGAGGCGAAACAACTAACTCTTTTTGGAATATTGTCACCAGTAGAGTAGATACTTCGTTTGGAGGGACAGGAAAAACTGCCTCAGAGATGCTTAACATTAATACTTACCTAAATGCGGGATGGGATTTCAATAATATTTGGTATATGCCCACTTCGAAATCTCTGAGCTACCCGCAATTAAGGGATATCCCACCAATTGAATTCATAAGTATCCCGAATCTGATAGGACTGGAACAGCAAGAGGCAGCAAATTTGTTAATGGAATTAGGATTAATTAGGGGTTCCGTTGTAGTTGAGTGTAATACAGCATATCCACAGGGAACAGTATTTACCCAAATTCCAAATGAAGGAAATCTTGTTGCGAGCTCATATCCAGTAGACATAAAGGTCTCCTCAGGACCTTGTCCTACAAATGTCCCGAACCTGATTGGATTGACGGTTGAACAAGCCCAAAATGCGCTTGCTAATGCTAACTTATCATTGGGAACTGTGGATTATAGGTGTTCCAACCAATACCAAGTTGGAATAATTTTCGTGCAAAATCCTGCACCTGGAACCCGAGTGTTAGAGGGTTCTTCAGTTGATATTACAGTTTCACAGGGTCCTTGTCTTACTATAGTTCCTAATGTAGTGGGACTAAATCGGTCAGAGGCTGAGTCTCAAATACTAAGTAGAGAATTAACTATAGAGGTAATTTTTGAGTGCAACAACCAAGTAGAACAAGGAATTGTATTTTATCAGGAGCCTGAGCCAAACACCCAATTAGTAACTGGTTCCAAGGTTACCATCTATGTATCCACAGGACCATGCATTGAAGGGGTCGTGGAAGGAGTTATTGAAGGAGAGGGCATCTCAGAGGGTGTAGCAGAAGGCGAGGGCCAGCAAGAGGGAGAAGGCTTAGTCGAGGGGATGGTCGAAGGAGAGGGCTCTACAGAGGAAGGTATATCGGAAGGTGAAGGAACCATAGAAGGCGAGGGGAGCCCAGAAGGGGCAGAAGGCGAAGGTAGTCCAGAGGGTATGGAAGGTGAAGGAGAGGTTTCTACTTCTCATTCTGCTGATAAAAATAATGATGGTAAGATTGATTTGAGTGAGCTCCTTCGAGTTATACAATTTTTCAATATGAGTGGCTACCATTGCGCTGAGGGAACAGAGGATGGCTATGCCCCTGGTATGGGAAGTAACTACAATTGTAGACCGCACGCTTCAGATTATAATCCTCAAGATTGGAAAATTAATCTTGAAGAACTACTAAGACTAATCCAAATATTTAACATAGGACATTATTATCCTTGTCCTGGGCAAAGCGAGGACGGATTCTGCTTTTGATGCTCTAATTACTGGAGAACTGATATTTACCGGGAGAGGTGATATTATTAACTATAGATTTTCTTTCACCAGTCGATGTATCTAATTTTTCGAATTCTATCTTCAATACTATTTCTTTCGCCATTTCTGTTACATCTATTTCCAATCCCTGCTTATTTGCACTTACGCAAAGAACTGAGTTTCTATAGCGCAAATTTTTTACAATAATTTTTTCTAATAAGTTTGGAATTTTTGGTGAAATTACTAATTTGTCAGGTCTGGGAGAAATTCCTAAAAAACCATAAATTAATATGGAGGGAAGAAGACTACTTTCAAAGAACTCGCAATCAATTCCCAAGCCTCCGGGAGTATTACATCCTTGAAGGGTATTTTCGGGGTTTACTTTTTCATAATACTTTCTATATCCCCCTGCTTTTCTAACCTCACTTTCCCAAATTACTATCTCCTTGAGTCTTTCCCAAGCATTTTCTGGACTTAAAACATTTAACCGAGCCCATAGGTCATAAAAAGAGAACCCTAAAACCGCCCCACCATCTTGAACCTGTTTTCCCCAAGGGATATTTTCTGGATGTGTCCAGCAGAACACATACCAATCCTCATTTCTTAATGTTGTAGCCCGTGGTCCAAACCTCCATCGATAAATATCCCTTCCTTGAGAGGTATCGCCTTCTACGAGTCTTTCCCCATTTATCCAGGCCATAATCTCTTTTGATTGTGCGTCTGATGCAATGCCATACCAAATTGCATCTAAATTGAGAAAGGTGAATCCATAGTCATGTCTATTTCCTTGCAAATCTATACATCCAATAAACCTCCCTTTAACTCTATCCCAGAAAATTTCTTGTGATTTTAATTTTACTTTCTCTGCATGTTCAATTAGTTTCTCAGGCTCTAACGCTAAAGCGCCTCGTGGTATATTCCATTCAGGATGTTGGAGGACGGCTTTTTCAATCTCTGCCATTGCTAAAATAGATGCGTAATACTGGTTAGTAGCATAGCAATCATATCCCCCAAATGGAAGTAGGTCCCAGTAGTTATTTCCTATACCATGTCCTATTGCAAACTTTTTCTTATTCCCTTCTCTCGAGAATCCAGGAAGACCATCATGGCCAATCCAAGGATTTACAATGCAGTTATATTTTTCTCCACCTAAGACTTTCATTTGATATAGCAAAGCCATCCTCATCTTGTTTATTACTTGATTGAGAAACTCTATGTCTCCAGTCCAATTGAAGTAGAGTCTGCACGCTAATATGTATATGGGATTATTTATGGTATGTCTGGTGTCAAATACAGAGAAAATGGAATCTATGTAAAATTTGCCTGAACATTTACCAGGGTAAAGACAGAATCTAATTTTCTTTATTTTACCTTCCCATAAAGGATGAGTATATAAAGGTATTATTGAATGAAACCATTCTTTTGCGGATAAGTGAGTTTTCTCTGGATAAAAATACATTCTTCTGTCTGAAGAGAAGCCTTCGTCTTTTTCCCTTTGCCATTCTATATAGGGCAATATACTCGGGTTATCCAAAGTGGGTTCCCTTTTCCACCTGATTTGGAAGTAAGGTATGCATTTAGCAGTTAAGGATAAATTTGGTGAAATAATGGTGGGATAATCGCCAGTAACCTCAAGTTCCCAACTATTGTTTACAATTCCATTAGATTTTAAATTTTCCAATGTCCACTGGAGTATTGCTTCTTCTCCACATGCCTTATAATTTTTATCATGTCTTAGTGAATCTCCAACCCACCCTGGCACTTTTTCAAGTGGTTGAAAATGCCATCCTATTCCTTTATCACTTTCTCCCATTGTTTGAGTCCAAATTGGAAAGGGCCATCCCCAATCGTGGGCATGAGAAAAGTGCTGATGAGAGTTGATATAGCCCTCCTCGTCTATTTGAATGGAAAGTAAGTCTTCTCTGTGGACTTCCTGGATAGGCTTATTCCTATAGGGTTCTACAAACCCGTTTACCCAAGTGTCTGCAGTCAGGAGGTACTCTTTATTGAAAATTGTAGGACCATTACCAAGTCTCTTATAAAGGTGATACCAAAGAAACTCTGTTATTGTTTTTCCAAGTTCCTCTTCTGGAACTGTCTGGATTTGAGTAAACTCTGGAGGTGGTAAGGGGATCTGCTCATCTGTATGTCCATAAATCATACTACCAGAGAGTAAAAATACTATATATAGTGTTAAAAATTTAGCCTTTCCCATGCAAAATTCCTCATATATATTAAATGTTAGGTTTTTTATTAGACTAATTTACAATATCAATGGTTGAATTTAGTTTTCTATTTTGTTAACATTCTATCCGAAAAATTTTAAGGAAAGGGAAAGTAAGAAAAATGAAAATAACTGTGGTTGGTACTGGTTACCAGGGATTGGTTGTTGGCACCTGCTTATCTGAAAGTGGAAATATAGTCACTTGTGTAGATTGGGATGTAGAAAAAATAGAAAGATTAAAAAGGGGTGAGCTTCCCATATACGAACCAGGGCTAAGTGAGTTGGTCACTCGAAATATAGAAGAGGAGAGATTATACTTTTCTACTTCTCTTGAGGAGTCAGTGCAAAAATGCCTATTAGTATTTTTATGTCTTGACCCTGTCGTAAAATATTCTTCCATGGATGATTTGGTGAGGCCCATACTTGATGTGGCTAAAATAATTGCCCGCTCTATGACAGGGTATAGGATTATTGTTAATAAAGTTACTTCACCTCCGGGGACCGCAGACCGGATAAAAGAGACCGTAAGAGAAAATACTTCACATCCTTTCGATGTGGTAGTTAATCCAGACTTTTTAAAGCAAGGAACCGCTGTGGATGACTTTTTGAGACCTGATAGGGTGGTTGTAGGTTGTGAAGATGTCAGGGTAGAAGAGATAATGAAAGAATTATATAGCCCTTTTTTAAGAACTGGTAAACCATTACTTATTATGTCTCCGCGTAGTGCAGAATTATGCAAGTACGCTACAGCGGTTATGTTGGCAGGAAGAATATCAATAATGAATCAAATAGCAGATTTATGTGCGGAATGGGGGGCAGATATAAATGAAGTAAGAGAAGCAGTAGGAGCAGACTCCAGAATAGGTCCTACTTTTTTGTTTCCTGGCATAGGTTATGGGGGGATATGGCTTCCTAAAGATATAGATTCATGTATTCTTTTTGCCCGGGAAAAAGGTATAAAACCATATATTTTCGAGTCTATTCAGAAGGTTAATATTGAGAGAAGAGAAAAGTTTGTAAGTATGATTTTGGAACATTACAATGGGAATGTTCAGGGGAAATCTATTGCTGTTTGGGGAGCATCTTTTAAGGCGAGGACGGACGATATAAGAGAATCTCCTGCAGTCTATATTATTGATATTTTGATTGAAAAAGGAGCAAATCTGAGAGTATTCGATCCTCTTGCAGGACCACGACTCAGAGAGAAATACGGTTCAAAGATCTTGGTTACATCTAAGCAGTATCAGCCTTTGGAACAAGCGGATGGGTTGGTAGTCTTAACGGAGTGGAACGAGTTCCGAAGACCAGATTATGAAAGGATGTCTCAGTTAATGAGAGAAAAAGTAATTTTTGATGGGAGGAATCTATATACACCGAAGGTGATGATGTCGTATGGCTTCAAGTATTACAGTATTGGTAGACCACCAGTAGGATAGGCTATCTTTATGGAAATTACTTCTAAATATGTTGGTAGAAAAAGTAAGCCTTTTAGAATTACTATCTCTGAAAGAGATGCAATGAACTATTGTGCAGGATGTTATGTAAATAATCCTATTTTTTATGATGATAGTGAGAAACTCCTTGTTTTCCCATTGTATGTCGTTTCACTAACTTGGAAAATTTCTTCATCTTTTGGGGAGTTTTGGGATACATCAGATTTCCCTTTAGATGTTTTGGCTACTCAAGTTCATTATTTTGAGGATTTAAGGTGGTATAGAAAAATTTATGCAGGGGAAACCATTATAATTGATGGAGAAGTTTCCGCTATCCTCCCACATATTGCAGGCACATTACTCTGTATCAACTATACAGGTACTTCTGATAATGGTGAAACACTATTTAGAGAACTTACTTGCTCACTCTTAAGGGGAGTCAAATGTGAAGATAAGGGCGCTGGGAAAGACTATTTATCAATGGTTACATTTAATACTAAAGATTTAGATATTTCCAGGGTTCCAATATGGGAGAGCACAATCAATGTGAATATTTATGACTTAAATGTGTATGACGGTTGCAGTAATATCCACTTTCCCATACATACTTCTCAGAAATTTGCAGTTGGGGTGGGTTTGCCTTCTCCTATTTATCAGGGTACAGCGATATTGGGCAGAATCCTACAAAAATTTTTGGAGAGGGTAGATTTTTCACCTGAAAATAAGACAGTGGAATCTCTCTATGCCCGCTTTTCTTCTTATGTTTTGCCCAATACTCTGTTAAAATTAAGTGTTTTTGAGACAGGATTAGATAGTGATATGGATAAGCTGTATCTTTTTACAGTAAAGGATACTAATGACAATAAGGTAATCAAAGATGGAAAGATTTTGTTCAAAGAGATAGATTTGTTAAAGGAGGTTTCTCACCATGAAAAGTGAGGATAGAAAATTATTATGGCACAGTGTAGAATATTGGGCGGATGTTCAACCAAACAAGGAAGCAATCGTATTTGGTGACATTAGACTAACTTGGAGGCAACTCAAGCAGAAAGTTGACCAGTTAGCTGAGTCATTGATTGCTCATGGGGTGGGAAAAGGAGATAAGGTAGCGTTACTTGCTATGGCGTGCCCAGAGTTCATAACATCGTTTATGGCTACATCTAAAGTGGGGGGAATTTGGCAGGGAATTTCGCCTAAATTTTCCAAGGATGAAATCTATTATTTTCTTTCAGATTCTCAACCAAGAATTCTGTTTGCTTTGGATCACTATATGAATGTAGACCTGCTCGAAATGATTTTGGAGTTTAAGAATAAGTTTCCTTTTCTTCATGAAGTAGTGGTCATAGGAGATCCTCGAGATAGCGGTCTGCCAAGTTATAACGAGTTTCTTTATAAAACCACACCGAATAGCAAAAATGAATTAGAAAAGAGGATCAGAGAGGTAACAGAGGATGATGAGGTTCTTCTGATGTACACATCTGGATCTACTGGAAAACCTAAGGGAGTACTCCACACTCACAGGGCTGTAATGTGTAGTGCCATGATAGAGAATAAGTATATGTTTTGGTCCCCAGATGCGAGGATTCTACTTCATTTTCCCATAAATCATGTTGCCGCGGATGTGGAAATGGGATATACCGCTTTATATAGTGGTGCAACAATAGTTTTAATGGACAGGTTTCTTCCTGAAGGCTCATTGTATGAGATCGAAAAGGAAAAAATAACACACTTGGGCCAAGTTCCTGCTATGTATCTTATGCAAATGAGCACTAAGAAATTTCAAGAAATGGACTGGAGTTCTATGAAAGTGATGGTATGGGGGGCGTATTCAGCAAGTGAAAAAATGGTTAGAGTCCTTTCTGATCTTGCTAAAAAGTATAATTTTTATTTACTAACCGGGTATGGTTCCACTGAAGTTTGTGGATTTACAACATATTCTAAGCCAGATGACTCGGTAGAACTATTATTTAGTTCTACTGGACGAATAGTCCCACCTTATGAGGTTAAAGTTGTAGATGAAAATAGAAATGAAGTGGCGATAGGTAAAATTGGCGAAATTGCTTTTAGGGGGCCTGTGGTTATGAAAGAATATTTAAATAACCCTACTGCAACTTCTCTTGTGAAGGACAAGGATGGATGGTTTTATACATCGGATCTGGGCTGGGTGGACGAAAATGGATACCTATATGTGTGCGGTAGAAAGTCCGAAATGTACAAAACCGGAGGTGAGAATGTCTTCCCTAAAGAAATAGAAGATGTTCTCGAGATGCATCCAGCAGTTCAGATGTCAGCGGTAATTGGAGTTCCAGATAGTTTGTATGGGGAGATTGGCTATGCCTTTGTGGTACCTAAGTTAGGTGCTCAAGTAACAGAGTCGGAGCTTCGTGAGTATTGTAAGCGTCATCTTGCGGTATTTAAAGTCCCGAGAAAGTTTGAGATAAGGAAAGCACTTCCTCTTTTAAGCAATGGGAAAGTAGATAAGCTTACCCTTCGCCAATGGGTGGCATCATAATCTGCTTCCATGCAATTTATTAATCCCTATCTCCGGGACTCCATAAATTTTCCCCACAAACTCTTTTCTACATACAGGTATCTCAATTCTGAAGGTCTTATACTATAAGTAAAAATCATGTATTTTTCTAAAGAAAGTTTCTCGTTAACTTTATCTTGGATTTTGGGAGAGACTACTAATATCTTTACTTCGTCTATTTCCTCTGGCACCTCACTGTAAAACCCCTTTTTGGAAATTTTCCTTAAATACCAGGGAATAGGCCAATAATCATGACTGGGATCTATAACTAATACTATTGGTTCCTCTTTTTCTGATTTAAGAATGTCTGAGAGCTCATAAATTCTGTTCATCATTTTGACCAAAGAAGTGCTCGTATGGGCATACACATAGGGATTTGATACATCTGCATAGTAAATAAAGTTTCCTTGATAAGTTAAATTGACGAGATGGAGGGTGGATAAAAGGAATAACAGTAATATGGCCATTCTTAATGATATTTTTTTTGGAATTTCAATTATTTTAGATATTCCTATGCCCGAGAAAAGGATAATCCCAAACATTGGATAAAGAATGTTCCAGGGAGTTTTATATGGGATTAAAGAGAGTAAGGCAAATGGTAAGAGATAGGATATAAATAGGTGAAGCCCTAATAGAGATTCTTTGCTCAAAGTTGCTTTTTTCAAAGTAGATTTAAAAATTTTACTCAGAACTGCTATGACTCCTACTGCACTCGGGATTAATATATGAAGTTCTGTCCAAATGGGACCTACTGTTTTGTTAAAGTAGGTGATTATTTGAAGGTAGTACCACCATGGTTTGTCGTGAATGCCGGAAGATCCTTTTCCTGAGGCTCTTACTATGTAGGCTATATAAGCTCGGAAGAAGTCAATGAGCCCTGCCCAATTGGTGAAGAAAGATGAATAAAAAAATAACCATACAGGAATAAAACCAATCATAAATAAAATTATGTGAGGAATGAATCTCCTTAGTGACAAGCATGCAAGGTTATTACCGTTTTCTACTCTTAATTTAATTCTAATAGTGTAAACACACAAGCCGGCTAACAAAGCCGATGGAATGGTGATAATGGAAGTCTCTTTAGTGGCGAAGGCAAGGGACGCAACTATTCCACCTATTAATGCTGTTATGTGTGAAGGATGTAATAGATAGTTCCAGACAAGTATTGTAAAAAGAGCTGAAAAAAATACAAAAGCCATCTCGTGAATGTAATATCTACTGTAAAAAAAGAATGCATTTGAAAATGATAGAAACAGGAAAGAAAAACAAAACGCAACAGTTCCAAAATAGTTTCGTAAGGGTAGAAGCAAAAGGAATAAAAGTAGGCTGAAAAAAACTGGGACAATTCTGTACATTATTTCTGTAGTTTCGGGGAATGTCTTTATGCCGTAAAGCCAAAATACCGGTAAGGTGGCATAGTATAGAAAAGGCCCATGATGTTCATAGGGGTCATATTTATAGAGTCCCCTTTCGAGGAGTACACCTGTCTTATATGCTTGGTTAGCCTCATCGCAGTGCATTGGTCTTTGAGAAATTTTGTATACCCTGAGAGCCCCCACTCCTAATATAAGTAAAAATACGATTATCCAGAGGAAAAACTTTTTTAGATTTTCTAAGAACATATCTGAAATCTACTTTTTTATTTCCAGTGCTCTTAATTTTTATAAAAAAGGCTATGTAATATCAAAAATAAATACGCCACTTCTCTTTCGAGAAGTGGCATTGAATAGAATATAGAATAGTTTTTTTTCTTTATGAAGTTTTACTCCTTGCCGTATATTTCTACCTCAATGTAATGGTTCATATCATTTGCATTATTTCCGTTACTGTATAGACGAACATATCTTCCCTTTACTCCATCATCGATACCTATAAGTCTCCCCTTGTGGTTCTCTACATATTCTTTATCTTTTCCTACCCCCATTCCTGCAGAATTGTCATAATCATTATTGTAGACTTGCTTCCCACCATCTTTGAAATCAGGGTCATTTCCAACAGTGACTATGAAATCGTGATAGACTCTTTTACCCTCATGGAAATGCCATACTACTATCGCATAAATGTTGTATTCTTTTTCTAAGTCTATTTGTATCCATTGCAAACCTTCTGGAAGCTCTACTACATGCTTTTTTCCATAATCTTTAATACCATCTACAATCTGTTTTAGCTGTCCCCGAGTAGGAGTAACGCTACTTGTGACTGGTTTGTCACGAGAAATTAATACGGTGCCCTCTGGAACATAATATGGGGGACGGTCTTTGTAATCTTCAGGTTCAAAGTTGGGGCTATAATAATCGATTGGGGTTCCGCCAAAGAAAGGTTCAGGAAGTTCGAGTTTTAGCTCTACTTTTCCTGATGGAGGAGTAGTACATTTTTCGTTCTCGTTTTGCGCCAAGCTTATGTTGCAGATAAGCCCGAGGCTGAAAAACAACAATGTAACACTAACTAAAAGATTACGGTAGGTATTCATCTTAGATACTCCTATGTTTAAGGTTGTTATTTATGCATTTTCTGACAAAGTAGAGTAAGTAATTATAACTTATTCTGATATGCTTTTTCATCGCATTCCCATCTGTGATTTTGTTTCTCTTTGGCATGTAAAATTAATCCATTTAATTTTTATATAGGTCTTTCTGAAAAATATAACGAATAATTAAGGAAGAAATTTTAATAAATAGTATTGGAAATCACCAAAAAGTTTCATAATCAGTTTGTAAAAGTAAAGGAGTTAGATAAACATTTGATAAAGAGTTTTCAAGGGTGAGGTTAATTGGGTGAGAGAGTTTTTCAAATTTCAAAGATTAATTGAATTATCTTTTTGACATGGGTATAATTTAATTGGTAAATTTATATATACTTGACGGTAAGTATATAAAATAAATTTTTAACGAGAGGGTATGCCTATGTCTACGAAAGAGGATTTGAAAGCAAAAGATGCCGCAATGGAGCTTGCAGAAGAGGCTCGAGAAAAAGAATGGAAGTTCCCAAGTTTTACCGCGGAAATGTTCCGGGGTAGGTTTAGATGGGATTTAGTTCATCCTTATCCGGAGCAGTCCGAAGAAGACAAAAAAGCAGGTGACGAAATGATAGAAAAAATTAAGGCTATGTTGGAGGAGTATGTAGACCCAATCGAAATTGATAAGACTGGTGAGTATCCGCGCGAAGCCCTTGAGAAGATGAAAGAGTTGGGGCTATTCGGACTCAAGATTCCTAAGGAATACGGTGGTTTAGGCTTGTCTATCACTAATTATGGCAGAATATTGTCGTTTATCGGAAGCTATTGCCAAAGTACAATAACTTGGCTTTCCGCACATCAGAGTATTGGAGTTCCAGAGCCTCTTAGACACTTTGGAACCGAAGAACAAAAGAAAAAATATTTGCCCCGGGTTGCAAAAGGAGAAATTTCTGCTTTTGCTTTAACTGAACCAGAGGTGGGCTCTGATCCTGCGAGAATGAAGACAACAGCAACTCCTTCTCCCGATGGCTCTTATTATCTACTCAATGGGACTAAACTTTGGACAACTAATGGTCCCGATGCTGATGTAATAGTAGTTATGGCGAAGACTCCTCCGAAGATAGTAAATGGGAAAGAAATACCTCAGATTACTGCTTTTATAGTTGAGACGAGTTGGCCTGGTGTAGAAGTGGTAAAAAGGTGTAAGTTTATGGGTCTTAAGGGACTTTCAAATGGTATGCTCAGATTTAACAATGTGAAAGTTCCTGCTGAGAATATTATTGGAAAGCCTGGGATGGGACTAAAAATAGCATTGACAACGCTTAACACGGGTAGGTTAGGAGTTCCCTCTGCTGGTGTTGGTGTTTCCAAAAGATTTCTTGAAGACGCAGAATGGTGGGCGAAGAACCGTGTGCAGTGGGGAAGGCCGATAGGTCAACACCAAGAGATAGCGAAAAAAATAGCTAACTTCGCAGCAAACACTTTTGCAATGCAAGCTATGGTGCATGTAGTTTGCTCCTTTGCTGATAAGAAAAATGCTGATATTAGATTAGAAGCTGCAGCTGCGAAGTACTTTGCTACTGAGTTTGGATGGCAAGGTATGGATGATTTACTTCAGACTCTCGGGGGAAGAGGATATGAAACGGCAGAATCTTTGTATAATCGAGGTGAGAGACCATTCTTTGTAGAACGGGTGATGCGTGATATGCGAGTGGGAAGAATATTTGAAGGGTCATCTGAAATTATGCACTTAATTATGGCTCGCGAGGCGGTAGATACTCATTTTCAGTTGGTAATGCCAATAATTAAGAAGAAGAAAGGTGACAGCTTATTAAAGCTTTTGTGGAATGCGTTTAAGTTTTATGCTAAGTGGTATCCTACATTGTGGCTTCCATCCAGCATCGAATTCAATGTTAAGTATCTTAATTCTACTAATAGGGATCATTTGAGATATGCTGCTAAGACTTGTAAACGGTTAGCCAGAAATATATTCCATACGATGGCTAAGTATGGTCCAAAGTTAGAGGAAGAGCAGTTAATTCTTGGAAACTATGTTGATATTGGTGTCGATCTTTTTGTAATGGCTTGCTGTCTTTCCTATGCGGAGCACTTGCTAAAGAAGAAGGCGGAAGGAAAGTTTTCTGATTTGGATGAAAATGCTCTTCAGCTCCTTGCAGACCTATTCTGTAAAAATGCTCGTCAAAGGATTGAAAATAGTTTCAAAGCGGTGAAGTGTAATCACAATTATATGTACCGTAAAGTCGGAGATGCTTTGTTGGAAGGTAAATATAGATGGTTAGTGTTTGATACTTATTCTGGGTTACCACCCAAATATAGAGATTATGAGAAGAATCTTCCCGCACCTCCTACCGCTTTAGAGAATTCAAAGGAAGAAGCTAAAGTTTAGTATTCTGCATTCTGCTCAAGATGGCTTTGAGGGAGTTGCCTTCACAACTCCCTCAAAGCTGAGAGATAATAATCTTAAGCTCTTCAGGTTACACTTCTCTAATTATAATACCCCAAAAAAGAGTATAGTTTTATTCGAAAAATATCCAGGAACATTTTAATGGGATCCCTTAGTAGATGAACACGGGATTCCTGTCTATTCCTCCATCTAGTTGGTATTTCAATGATCTTTAATCCATACTTTTCAGCAATGTATAGTATTTCAGCGTCAAAGCTAAATCTCATCAATTTCTGCCGTGGAAAGATTATTTTAACAGCATTTTCAGTGAAACATTTACATCCACATTGTGTATCCTTAAATTTTGTAAGTCTAAATATTCTCAGCATTATATTGTAAATTTTACCCATAAACTGTCTATGGTAGGGCTGAGGCACCTCAATTACTGATTCTGGAAGGGCTCTCGATGCTATGGCAATATCATAGCCGGAATTAATTGCTTGAAGAAGTTTTTTAATTTCTTCTATTGGTGTAGAGGCATCAGCATCGTAATAGCATCTTACTTTACCCTCAGTATGATTTAGTATAGCCTCTTTTACAGCACCACCTTTACCTCTGTTTGTAGGAAGTTTGATTAGCTTTACTTCTTTAGATTTGTGTTCTTCTATAAACTTTTCTACTACATCTGAGGTATGGTCAGTGCTTCCATCGTCTACTACAACGATTTCGAAAGATAAGAACTCAGATAATAGATACTCTCTTACATATTTGAGAGTTTGTTCGATCTGGTGTTCTTCATTGTAAGCTGGAATTATAAGAGAGAATTCTACCACTCTTCGTCTCTAATATATGAGTGTATTATTCTTAGTAAAATTTTCGTGCTTTTTATTTCTCAGTGGGTTTGTACCAGATGTTTCTATATTTCACGGGATCTCCATGGTCCTGAAGCATTAGCACGCCCTTGGGAGATTCCTTATCACTTACTCCACCTGGAGTAGGTCCTTTCAACTCTACATTGTCATGAATTAATATCCCATTATGATAAACAGTTATAAACGCGTTCTTTATCTTATTCCCGTTTTCATCAAATTTTGGGCCAGTGAAAGTAATATCGTAAGTCTGCCACTGTAGAGGGGGTAGGGAAGCACAGACTTTAGGAGTAGCGGATTTATATATTCCCCCACATAGATTATCGGCAGGTGGGTCTCCAAAACTATCCAATACCTGTATTTCATACCTTCCAAAAATATAAACTCCGCTATTGCCTCTTGCTTGACCTGTCTCATTTGGCATGAATGGACACATAAACTCTATATGGTACAAACCATCACCATATTCTTCTTTCGTGCAAATATTAGAGCTCATGATTTGTATTGAACCATCCTCTAATATTTGCCAACGAGGTTTTACATCCCATTTGTCAAAATTAGTTCCGTCATATAATGTTATTGCACCCTCTGGTGCTTTTTGTCCTAATGTGGGAGGAGTTAAAAACACTCTCTTTAGATTAAAGTCCGCTACATTTTTCCCCTGTTGAATTGTTCCTGTGAAAGTTTCGTTCTTTATAGTTCCTTTAACAATGCCTTTTCCTCCAAATGTGCTTCCAAAGTCGACTTCTCCCTCAAAGTTTACCTCGACCATTCTTTTGGCTTTTTCTCTATCCTGTTCGAGAATAGCAGAACCAAGCGGAGCCTTCATCCCCTTTATCTCTGCTCTTTGCTCAGATTGATTACCTTCAGAAAATAGAAAAACACACTTATACCTGCCTCCGCTTAAAGCCACGACTTGAGCTCTAAAATTTTTGTTTAACCAATTCTTCCCACTAATTGTTCCTTGGTAGTTTCCCATCACAAAATCATCTTCTTCTGAAAAAGAAAATGTAATTGTCCCGCAAATCAAAATCCAGCTAAGAACAATTATGCTAATAAAGGAGCTCCTTTGCTTCATAAGTGATGCCCTTTCCTGTTTTATAGTTTAAACTTTATCAATGGTTATACTTTTTAAATAAGTTTGTTTTTCTTTAGACTTCAAAATTCTAATACTTGTTTTAGGGAGAATTGCAACTCATAACTGTTTGCTTTTTTTTGAATTTATTTGAAAACATTTTATGTAATAGCGAATATAAAGAAAAGTAGTATAGCCATAGATAAGCTTTATTATACTTGTTATTATGGTAGAGGTCAGTTTTATTTGTAGGGGTTTGAATTCAGAGAAGACATTGTAGACATAAACACTTTTTGCTTTACTAAACATAGACAAGAAGACCAGTCTTGGAGAATCAAAGAGGACTACTAATAGGTCTAACTTATTTTTTCTTAGTGTTCTCAATATTTTTGTAAATGTGTAAGCCCCTTTTTTGAGTGTAAGATGAGAACCATCCCACGAGAGAGATACAATTTTTACTCTATTATCCGATGGAAGATTCTCGGTGGGATAATCTGTAGGGAGAAAGATGATGATATTATCATTAGGATACTTTTGTAGTATAAAATTTACCGCTTCACTGAACTGAGCACCGTAGCTATAAAATATTCCTATTTTCATAGAATAAAATACGCTTTTTATTGCACTGTTTAGATCCTCGAATCGAGATATTAATGTTAACTCAAGCTCCTACTTTTCAAATACTCTTAACTCCTCGATAAGTGACTGGTTTTCAGTTAGTTGCTATTCTTTCAATTTCATTAGAATAGTAGTTCTTTGCAATTTTCTCCCATGAAAAGTTTGATACTACATATTCTTTAGCTTCTTTACTAATCTCACTCCGCAATTGTGGGTTGGATATAAGTTCTTTAAGTTTATTTTTTAGAGAGATTGGATCTCCCGGATCGAAAAATACCCCGTTTTTGCCTTCTATAATTATCTCTCTGAGACCTCCTATTTTGCTAACAACGACAGGTAAACCGGAAGCCATAGCCTCAAGGGTAACTAATCCAAAAGGTTCTTCCCAGATGCTCGGCACAACACATATATCGGCTGACTGGTAAATTTTTGGGAGTTCATAATAGCTCAACCAACCTACGAATTTTATCCAAGAGGGGAGTCCATATTGCCAAGGTGAAGTGCAAATTAATTCCAACTCTGGAAAATCTTCCCTAAGCAATTCACAAGCTTTTATTAAGTGGATAAGACCTTTAGATTCATCCTGAATTCTTCCTGAAGCAAGTATCCGAATAACATCTTGTTTTTCTTTCAATTTCTCAATAGGGCGGAAGAGGTTTATATCTACTCCGCCTGGGATGATTTCTACATTGTGGTGGTACTTCTCCCATACATTTTTCATAGGTTGTGAATATACCCATATAACTTTAACCTTTTTAATACTCTCCATAAGTAGCGAGTAGTAATCCTTAGAATAAGCTTTTGCAGAAAGGTATTCCTCGAGCCATGGATCTGTAGACAGAGAAACAAACTTATTTCTGCTATGCTTTATAAAGCATTCTCTGCAAGTATTGGGGGTAGATAGGTAATCTAAAGTACACGGACAGTTGTTCCTAAACCTTTGTATATCCTTTTGGCATATTAACTCATAGGCATATTGTCGCCATGCTATAGGTATTCTCCAGTTGAGCCAGGAAGTTATAACTGGTTTTAAGAAGAAAGAATTTCCCACAATGATGATATCGGGAACATAAATTTCGAGTTTACTTAGGATTTCATATTGGATCTTATCGAGGGTTCTTTTTCCTAATGATTCTATTTCGATGCAAGATATTTCAAAAGCATTAAAACTCTTAGAAATGTTTCCTCGAGTGAGGTTCTCTGTCTTTAAAGTTATGAGTGATATATCGTATCCAAGTAGACGCAACTGTAAGAGAACATTGTAAGTATCTACATCTGCTCCACCTCTTGGGGGCCAACAAAACAACGAGTCAATAAAACAAATTTTCATCTTTTTCAGTGGCTTATACCTATCATCTATGTTTGTTAGAACCGTACCATTGACTTCCACCGTGGTCTAAATGGAGTAAAGCTATGCCTTCTAATCTATATTCAGGTCCAAACTTTTCTACTACTGATCTACCGAAGAACCAATCGGCTCCTTCAAAATGTTGAAACTCAGGGTATAATATCTCTGAAAAAATATTTTTTCTGCAACATTGACAATAACCGATTGGGATTCCTTGAGCCTCCCTTTGCCGGTATTCTCCCGGCCCATCGAATAGTTCTTTGTAGCATTCCCAAGGTCTTATTTGGTCTAAAAGAATTTTCGCGGTAGTTTGAGGTGTGAGCATCTTTCTACCGTCTGGAGCTGCGAACACCTTATTTTCTGGGACCTGAAGTAATTTAGAAAGGAACTCGGGATGAAGAATAATGTCTGCATCGAGTAGTACAATCCATCCTCCTGAACAATAAGGTAAAGAAGCGTTGATAAGAGTTCCCTTGGATTTCCACATATTTTTGCTAAAGGGTGACCGGATTATTTTTATATTTGGAAAAGTTGTCTCAAAACAATCAAGTATATCTTCAGTAGCGTCAAATCCGGGAATATATGCTACTAATATTTCTATATCGGAGAGGTCGATATTTTTTTGATGTGCTACACTCAAAAGTGAGACTCTTAACCTTTGCGCATATCGAGAACATACATACAGTATAGATATTTTTTTTTCATTAGCTGTAAGATTTTTCAGGTGTGGCTCTGATTTCCAAAGCGTTATCCCTTGAGTTACGATTTCACCATCAATATTCCAAATCGATATACGGGGTTCAAGAACAGATGGTAAATGCTCTGGAAGAAGGTGATGATGTTTAAATTCTGTGGGGTGCACTAATTCATTATCTCTCAATAATACATACTCACCGCTTCTCTCAATATGTAATGTAAGCGTATGTGAAGGAGCTATCATAGGACATACAATTTTTGAATAAGGACCAAAGCTAAAACCTATCAGTTCGGCGAATCCGCCTCCAAAAGTCGCGGAGATAGTTAATGGAGGATTTGTCCGGCATAGAATAGTACTTACGAGTTCTCCTGTGTTAAATGAGAACCATCTTACTCCTCCTGGCATGTAGTGGGTTGTTCGATTTTCTATTTCATAATCTTCCGGTTGAATTTCTTTCCATGGTTTTGTGGCTGATATTATCTTAAGAGTTTTTTGCTTTAATTGAGGAAGGCATGAGTAGTATTCGATAAGGTTCTTTTCTACTCTATCAATGTATGAATCAATTTTGGATCTGAAGTGCATGGGGTCTTTTATAGGGTTGCCTTTGATAGGTTGTGGAGAAAAGTCCAGATTAAAGAAAGGATTCTCTCCACGGTCACAAATGTACTTAAGGGCGCAAGAAACACATAAAGGACCATAAGATTTTTCAGATTTTTCCTTGTATTTTTTTAGTAGATATTCAATTTCTGTTAAATTTTCTGGTAGAGGACGAGGAAGATTTTTTTTCCTTAGATGCCTTGTAAGCTTGTGTAGCGCCCAGATCGGGGTATAAAGTACCGGGTGATGAAGTATCCACGGGATAAGAAGGAAATCTATGCCACTATGAAATGAAGTTTTTTCTTTTAGTCTTATTTCCAGAAGCTTTCTTATTTTGTGGGATTTTAAGTTGTAAAGTGTTTTTGAAAATTCAAGTGCACAGGGTTCAAAAGAAAGTGGGTCGTAAGGGTATTGATAAGTATTAAGTATATTGCTATACAGGGAGGGGTCTACTAAGCAAAAGGGGAGGCCTAATAGGTTTATAACTACACCATTTTTAGATAGAGTGGCGATAATTTCACTCATCAGATCCTTCGGTATAGATAGCTCTCTGGATTTTCCACTTGAGCCAAAAAGGGGGTGTTTCAACATGAAGGTAATTGCTTTCACCTTACTAAGTGTGTCGAGATATTTTTCACAAAGGAGACGGAGTATTTCTGTTTCAATGGGGATGTTTAGTAGTAGGGGTAGACTTAGTTCAGATGTGGCGGACTCCCATTCATCTAAAGAATAGTTGTTGCTTTGGTTTATGCATAGGACAATGCCAAGCACTTCAAATTCTTTTAGTAAATTGAGGTTTAGGGGAGGATATTTGAAATTCGTAGAAAAGTATACCGGTAGATCTAAAATCTCTTTTGCAAAGGAGAATAGGTTACAAGTAGTTTCTAAGTTCTCATCTATATCGGTGAAGAACTCTACTTTCCTATGATGGAATATGTCCCTAAAAACTCTGAACCATTTTTTTAAATCTTCAAGAGAGATTACTTCGTTGTATTTATTCCTGTTAAATACTAATCCTTTTTTAGAATAAATTTTCATCGGTGTCGCCTTAACAGTTGCCAATGAAAAAGTCTTTTATGTTTCCCGCGATTCTGTGTACTTTAGGCATTTTATTTTTTAAACCAAGTTTCCAAATCATAAACTTTTTGTTCCAATACCACTTTCCTGATGGTGCAATAACCCTCGTTCTAAATTTTTCATTCCAAAAGTAACAAACAGTGCTACATCCCTTACAACCCTCTTTACTTATAGCCTTATTTATTTCGTTCCTAATCTCGGTCTCTTCGGTTATTTCCCAGAGAGATCTGTTATATATATTCCGTGATTCATTTTTTCTCCAAAATGGGTAGTGCCAACAAGGAACGACCCATCCCTCCTCGTCTACTCCTAAGTGTGATGTGGGTATCGGGCAATTTTCTCCGGGATGCATGATAAATTCGGGGTAACGAGAACTGAGGTCAAAATCTTTTATAAGTTGAGATGTCAGTGAT
The DNA here is from genome assembly GCA_026415215.1 of Candidatus Hydrogenedentota bacterium. Classification (GTDB taxonomy): domain Bacteria; phylum Hydrogenedentota; class Hydrogenedentia; order Hydrogenedentales; family Hydrogenedentaceae; genus Hydrogenedens. Next base: position 27,840 of record JAOAHN010000057.1, on the reverse strand, counting down.
ACATTATTTTTATATCTTTGGTCTCTTCTATGAATTTCATAGAGTTGATTTATGGCTGTAGGTATTAGTTCTGGAGGAACCAATTCCTTTTGATGCCATGGTTCTGCAAAAGAGAATCCATGCCATAGGAGTGGATAGTTTTTGAAATATTCGTAAGTTTCTATACTTTTGTCATAATTGCTTCGCTGGATCACTGTGTTTATAGCTACATTTGCTCCTTCTGAGGTTAGTCTGTCAAGATTTGCTAAAGTAGATTCGAAAGTTCCCTCTCCTCTTATAAAGTCATGAACTTCGCCAACTCCATCTATTGATATATTTACTACTATATTCTTATGCTCGCTAAAGTACTTTATCTGAAAGGGACTCAGATCTACCGCATTTGTTAGTATCCAAATCTCTATATTATTGCGAGTAAGTTCTTCTATTATGTCATTGAAATATGACATAAGAGTAGGCTCACCACCCCCTAATACTACTCTCTTAAACCCTTTTTCTATTGCAAACTTTACTATTTGAAAGGCTATCTCACGGGGAATACTTTTCTTTTTTCGACTAACTACGGGGCACATTCTGCAGTTGAGATTACAGCAGGAAGTTATACATATTGTTAATTGTTCCCAGTTGTAAAAATTACTTTGCATATTGAAAAGATTTTAGTCTATCTAAATGAGGGACTTATTTTGATGATATAATTTGGTAGTTTAGTATAACATTGCGTTGATAATGGTGTAAATTTACCCCTTAAAGGATAGTTATGGCATACGAGAAAGAATGTGAAAATTTAATTAACTGGTATGTTTATGGGAAGCTACCACTATCTGAAATTGTTTTCTTTATTACAAACAGGTGCAATCAGAGGTGTGTTACATGTTGGCAATGGGAAGAGGATTTTATTGTTAGTGGGAAAGAACTTCCTGATGAGAAATGGAAAGAGCTTCTCATTGAGGCAATTGAAATGGGAGCCCACCATTTATATATTGTAGGTGGGGGAGAGCCTATGGTTAGGGGGGAGTTAGTTTTAGAGCTCGGAGAAATGGCAAAAAAGCACGGGTTATTTTGTGTTCTTCATACCAATGGAACATTGTTAAAGAAAGAGCATATGGACAGGCTTATACAATTATGCTGGGACCAGATTGTTGTGAGTTTGGACGGTCCAAACCCAGGAGTTAATGATTTCATTAGAGGACATGGAACTTTTGATAAAGTTTACAGAAATTTGATTTATATTCGAGACCATAGGATTTATAATGGGCAACCAATCCCAGACTTAGGTATAAATTTTACTATAACCAGTACTAACTATAAATATATCCCAGAAATGGTGGAACTTGCCAAAGCCACCGGGTGTGGGGGTATTCACGCTACTCTGGTCTTGCCTTTAAGTGAACAGTCGAAAAGATTTGTTTTAAAGGAAGAGGAGTTTAAGGAGTGTTTGACTTTTTTAAAGGAAGGGTTAGCTCTTTCCAGGATTTATGGTATATATAGCACCTTTGATAGTGTAATGGAAGAAATAGATAAGAAGTTAAAGGGGGAAGGTGAAGGATTTAGTGCCAGTATGGAAAGTAAAAAAAATTCTCTCATAAACTCCTTCTGTGTTGAGCCATTTCTCTCTTTAGCGATTTCTTCTGATGGTAGAGTGGGTCCTTGTTGTATGTTTTGGACAGATTCTAATCCTTCGATCTCAGAGAATTCTTTGAAAGAGATATGGGAAGGAGAATTTATTAAGAGATTAAGGGAAATTTTGATTAGAAATGCCTACTCTACTCTTCCTCCGCCTTGCCAGAGTTGCCCTTCTCAATTGCGGAAGAGGACAGAAGGTATAAAGAGAGCTCTACTGGAAAGAGAAAAGAGTGCGTCAAAGAATATTTTGACACTTGCTTCGAGGTTCTTGAATAGGTTTAAAAATGAGGGAGTAAGAGGTGCTGTAAAGAGAACTTGGGAGTATCTCTACACCTTGGTTAGGGGGATCTAAATTTTAGAGGTTATTTTTTTCTAATTTCTTCTTTGCAGTTTGCCATCCGTATAGATGAGAGATCCTTTGGAAGGTGGTGAGGAGTATGATTTCAATTGTATTAGCTAAGGATAAATTGTTATCCCTACACTTTTTCAACTGGTATTTTAGATCTCTAAATCCGCTTCTGATACCTGTGGTAGGAGGGGTCATAAGATAACCAGGCCAGTAATTTTCATCAGAGATTTTTTCCCCGGGGGAGGGATATATTTCATTCATTTGTAGGTATTTGTGTAGAACTAAGCTACACCCGTACCCGTAGTTATACCATGTTCTTATGAAGGAACGAAAGTTTGAGTCGAAATCATGATACACGATGGCGTCTTTTTGATATCCAAATCGCCAACCTTTCTTCCATAATTTTATACAAGCAGCTATATCTTCCCCTCCGGGATTTCTAATGTCTCCTTCAAATCCACCGACATCACATAAAGGCTCTTTTAGGAAGCAACAATTACATGTGACGAGATAATGTAATTGTTCTGGAGGTTCTAATACTTTGTGAAATAGGAACAACCGAGCATAAACGGAGGATTCTGAGACGGCTTTTACCTTTCCACCACAACCAACAATTTTTTCTTCAGGTTTTATTGCACTTATGAGGTTTTTTAACCACAGAGGGTGAACTCTGCAATCCGAGTCTGTGAAGGCTACATAAACGCCTTCGGCTCTTTCGAGGCCTGCGTTTCTCGCTATTCCTGGTCCTTTGTTTTCTTTCAATCTTAAATAATGAAATGTATATGGATGCCAGTTTTTAGACCATTCATAACTCAAATTAGAAGTGTTGTCAATAGAGGCATCATCTACAACTATTACCTCAAAAGCATCTTCAAACTCCAGTCTATCTAATGACTGCAGTAGATTTCTTAATCTTTTTTCATCATTATATGTGGGTACTATTATGGATACTTTAGGCTTGCTCATTGTTGGTCTGAGCCTATTTCTTTTTCGAGTTTAACTCCACCACTGAAAAGTAAGTGCACACCAGGTCTAAAAACAAAGTATCCAGCTCGTTCAGGAGATGCTATCGCCTGAAGGATTCTCGCACGAAGAGAGAATTCGGGGTTGATTGGTGACATTCTAAATTTATTATGTAGATTTGTAAAAAGGGTGATATTAGGTAAATTTTCTCCAGACGCTTTTATCCAATCGGACGGTTCGTAATTCTTATTTAGATGTATGTATTCCTTTTGGTCTTCTGAAATAGGAGAAAAGGTCCCCCTTTCGTATAGAGTTTCCCAATTAGAATAATCTAATATTAATGCTATTGATACATTATATTCCTCAAGTTCCAACTCTTCATAGACTTCTAAGTAAATGTTCATTTCGATGGTGTTTTCCGATGATTTCCACATTTCACAAATCAGACTTGCTGGAAGGCGGGGACACTTACCCTTAATTATCCATTTTGAATTTTCGAGCCTTGGTGCACCCCAAAAGAAGGTTTGAGATAGAAGCCACAATCCTTTGCATTTGAGTTGAAAATGAAGATGTATGGAGGATGTGATTTGTTTTTCAGGTTCTGACATGAAGAATTCCAAGAATCCGTAGACCAGTTTTATGTAAAAATCCTTCAACAATATCTTCTTGAGAGCTTCTTTTGAAGATTTCCATTTTTCTGCCCATAATTTGTAATCGTCTTCTTTTGTGATAGAAATTTTTAGGGTTATACCCTCTATCTTTCCAGGAATTCTGAAATTCCTATCTGGAGGTATATGAGTAAAAATGGATATGTACCTTGATCTTGACATATAGTCTGTATTTCCTATATTCATGAAAGACTTAAATTGTGGACTGGAAAATTCTATTTTTAGAGGGGGGTAATTGTTCTGATTTTCTGATAATACAAAAGTAGTTGTTTCATCAGGATTGGGAATAGTTATAGGTTTCCAAGTAGTGTCTCCTGGAACCAAGGGTGGAAAAGTTTCTTCAATACCATCATAGAAAAAACGAGAGTAATTTTCCGGTAAGAAAATCCTAAATTCTGAGGCTTGGATTTCTATTTCTTTCAAGAGTTCAAAATTAGATTCTATTAAGAGTTCATTATTTTCTAATTTAATTTTCCAATTACATTTTATGGGAAGCCTGAATAAGTTGCCACTACCATCAATGAAGTTCATTTTTCTTTCTTTTATCTCCCAGTCGCTCATAGTGGAGGAATGAGGTTGCTGAAGATATAGAAAAGTTTGGTCTATACCCATGGGAGAGGTAATTTCATTTTTGTTGTGAAACAAAGATATTCTTCCGTGACAGAATATCGCTTCGAAGTCTTCCTTCTGATTCACTAAGGTATGGATGCCACTCTCTCTACCAATCTTACGGAGATAGTAGTTGATTGTTGAGGTCACGGAACCTCTATCTACCAGATTTCCATTTTCAAGTAGGAAAACTCTATCACACAAAGCGTGCACTGTTCCTAAATCGTGCGAAACGAAGATTATAGTTTTTCCTTCTTCGTGAAGTTCCCCGATCTTCCACCTGCACTTTCTTTGGAACTCCTCATCACCTACTGCGAGTACTTCATCTACGAGAAATATATCTGGATTTACATGAGAAGCGATTGCAAAGCCTAACCTCACATACATCCCAGAGCTGTATGTATCTACAGGTTGGTCAATGAACTCTCGGATTCCAGAAAATTCTATTATATACTCTATGATTTCATCTACTTGTTTTTTTCGCATACCCAGGAGGCTTGCATTTAAATAAATATTTTCTCTACCAGTTAATAAGGGATGAAATCCCGCTCCAAGTTCTAATAGTGAGGCAACTCTACCATAAACTTTCACTATTCCAGAAGTAGGAGAAGTTACTCCAGCTATGATTTTCAATAAAGTACTTTTGCCCGAGCCATTTTTGCCAATGATTCCTACAGTCTCTCCTTTATATATTTCTAAGTTAATGTTATTAAGAACCTTTTTCTTTTCAGTTTTTCTACCCCTAATTAAGTCGAGTATCCCTCCCTCTCCTCTAAGATCTCTAAAACCTCTTCTTATAGGATAAACTTTACTAATGTTTTTTATTTCAACGATTGCTTCCATGTTTTACATATAGTCTGATACTGTTGAGGATAGTTTTCTGAAAACATAAGTGCCCACAATGAGCGAAATTACGGAAAATAGTAGTGGAAATGTTAATAGATGTGGCTCGATAGATTTTCCACTGAGGACGCAATGCCGAATTCCTTCAAGTATGTTTACCATAGGGTTCATCATGTAGAGTTTTAGTGACCAAGGTGGTAAATTTCCATTTCTGCAGGCATTTATTACTAAATCAAGTGGATAAAAAACGGGTGATGCATAAAAGCCGAGTAAAAGTCCAAAGTTAACCATGTTGCCTATATCTCTATAATGGACATAGCCAATAGAAAAGAGAAGACCTAATCCAGTGGTTGTTAAGATTAAAATCAGTAACCAGACGGAACCCCAGAATATGTTAAGATTGACTTTGCCCCCGAGAATTAGGTGAATCAGAATGAGGGCGATAAAAGCTATACTTAAGTTTAAGATTGGATAAATGACGCAGGAAATAGGAATTACCTCTCTCGGAAAGTAGAGCTTTTTGACCAAGTTCTGATGATTTACGAGTGAGTATGTAGCTGAAATTAGTGATGTTGAAAAATATTGCCAAAATATTAATCCGCATAGAATTTGGGTAGCCATTGGAGTAGATAGGTTATTTAGACTTGACATATTTCTTTCTCGGATAAGGAATGTGAATATGAACAGGAGTAATAACATAAAAAGAATTGGCTCAATAACCGCCCATAAGAAGCCCATTACAGCATATCTATACCTTGCTTTTATCTCCCGCCATACCAGTCTCCAGAGAATTTCTCTTGCACTAATTAGGTCCCTTGGTAGCCCCCATAACGAAGTTTGAGCCTCGCTATCATAATATATTTTTCTACTAATATGAGACATCCTTCTAATTTCCACGGGGAGTTTGTTGGAGTTCCTGGGGGATAAAACTACCCACTGAAGGTTGTGATTGTGAAGTTTCTGGTGGACTTATTTGTTGTATGGGCATATTTTCTAAGGGTAAGATGTCCTGCTCTGTGGATTTAGGAGTGAGGAGCGGGGCGACAATTTTTTCTATGTCAATACTCTCTTCAGCTTCTTCGAGAGGGGGATATTCTTTTACTTCTACCTTAAATCCCTCATAATCCTTAACAATTTTCCATGTTTTTCTATTTTTTAATAGGTTAGGTTTAGGTTTTTCGATAGGCCATGTTTTTCTGAATTCATCAAAATAGCATCCTATACGGTGAAGCGGTATCTGTTTGAATTGTAAAGTCCTTATCGCTAACGAGTTGAACAGTAACCAATAGTCATCATGTTCAATGCTGAGAAAAGTTGGATTTCCTACTATACTTGAATTGTCGAATCCCAATTCTTGCCACTTTGAAAAAGATATTTTATCTCCTTTATCTGAACCATATGGGTGATAATTAACTCTTATTTCTTTTCCAAAGTGAAAGATCAAGTTTCGGTCGAATTTACATGTCTCAGCATCAAAAAGAGACAAATCGTAAATAATAGATTTTGCTTTCTCACTTGCCATGTTTGAAATCCCGCAGAAGTCGTCTCTTTGGTAGTATATGATATTCCGAGTAAATTTATTGTTTGCTGGTTTTCTTCTATCACTTTGATAGAGTGAAAGAATTTCGGGGTATTTCACACTGTAAGGTGGCTCTTTAGGATTCATCGCTTCAAGTCTTTCATCCATAACATCCCAGCAATATCCATCCCATCGTGCATCTATGTGTAATGCAGGGATACATTCTACGAAGATGTTGTTATCAACGATGTTGTCTCTACCTCCACCTATCATTACTCCACATAGGGGGACTCTATAAATTATGTTTCCCTCAACTGTAACACCACTTGAGCAATCATCAAGGTAGATTCCCCATCCCCATAAAGGAGACTCGTAATTTATTGTAAGAGACCCATCTGCATTATTTACCTCGGTGAGCCCAAAGCCATATATATCGTGGAACACATTATTTCTCAGTATATTACCTCTATATGTCCAGTCTCTTCCCATATAAAATGCACCTGCGTCTGCTGTTTCCTCACAAACTCTATATATTCTGTTGTATTCTATGATGTGGTCATTTCCAGAAAGTATTATTGCTGAATGCGGAGCATCATGGATTTCATTATGAGCGATTCTGATGCCAACCCCACTTACCGAAATTCCTGGGTGATAAGTTCTATGAATCTTTGCATAGGTATGTATGTGATTGTTCACAATTTGATGATTTGCCGGCGTTAGAGTTTTTCTATCACCTCCTTGAACAGAGATACCCGTTCCGCCTAATTCGAATAAATCGCACCCTAATACTCTGTTATTCTTACCGTTTATTATAGATATACCAGTTTTGTATATGCCGTAAATTGATGCTTTCGCAATCAAACAATTTTCACTATTCTCAACAACGATACCTGAATCATTTGATGCAATAAAGTTTAATCCGATGAAGTTAATGTATTTAGCATTCTTCAGATGAACTATTGTATTGATGGTAGAAAGAATCGGCTTTTGGGTAGTATCATATTTATGATATGGATAATAGAATAATAATTCTCCAGTTTCGTGGTCGTAATACCACTCTGACTCCTCGTCTATCAAGGTGGGATGATTTTGTAGATAAAACCTTCTCCCAACCTGGGCTTCATAATTAAGATCCTGTTCAAGTTCTATGGTTTTCGACTCATTTAAAATGTTCTTCACTTTTACTATTTGAAAAGCCCAGTTATAATTCGAAAAAATCCCTACTTCCAGATTTATTATATTTGTACTATTGAGAGAGGAAGGAATGAATTCACAAATGAACGATGATTTATTTTTACCCATTTCTATGCCTGTTATAAAACTCCATTCTCCTCCTGGGAGTTGATTCTCAGATGAATTTGGCCACCTTGCTAAAGTTTGAATTTCTTTGGATAATAGTAAGATTCTCGGAGTAGATTCTAATTTTCCTACATAAGCTTTGGAGATATTTTCTTTCCAAGGTTCTAATTTTTCAATTTGTATGCCTCCAATTATATTTACTTCTTCACCTTTGTATGCTTGCCAGACTATCGGAAATTCTTCAGAGCCTGAATCAACATCCTCAAAGTAAAGTGTGTTCTTTAAGAAATAATTTCCAGCTCTGATAAGAACTACTCCTCCTTTGCCGAGGTTATTTCCTCTTTTTTCTCTTAGGAGATCTCTTGCCCTTTCTAATGTAGCTACAGGGCCGTCCTTGTTATCAGAGAGAGGCTCTGGATAATTCCCACTCCATTCATCATTTCCAAGTGTAGAAACATATATGATAATAGGCTCTCTTATCTCCTCGGTGAAAAGAAAAGTATGGAGGAGGAGAGAAACAATAATAAAAACCGTCAATAGGGGTATCTTATTCCGAGGTAAAGAAGACTTTATTTTCATAGATTCACCCTTTACACATCAAAGACTTATTGTATACTTGATTTCTTTAATACGGTGACATATTCATAAGGGACAGCTAAATTTTTAAGTAAATTTTTTTCATTATTCCATAAATTATTTAACGCTATTATAGTTTTCTCTTTTCCAAATATCTTTACGAGTGTTCTCACAATATCGTGAGGATTGTCGGGAAGTAGAGTAAATTTTCTATTTCCCCATTTCCAAGAAGTAGTTAGGAATAAACTGATTAATTTTTCTAATGTGATTCTTTTCAGTGTTCCCCGACACGCAATCATCTTTAGTTTGTGGTTTTTCGATGGGCTTCTCTTAATTACAAAGTCTCCTGAGGCAATCTCAGGTAGAACTATGCTTTCTTCGTTCTCCTGGTTGTATAAGCTCAATATTATTTCCATGATTTTGATCTTTATGTTGTTTGTTTCTGATACTGAGAATGTGTGAGGGCTAAGCACATTAGTGTAAAATTGGAGGTCTTTATTTATTCCTAATTCCTCGTATCCGCTTAGCCATTCGGTCATGTAAGCATAAATATTTCTGTGAAATTCTTTTCTTCCATGTCTGTCGGGGAAGAATAGATAGTCACCTCCGTATGGTTTTACTACGAATTGTGGACATTTCAGGTGAAGTTTTTTCAGAATATTGTGTTCTATTCTTGCTGTTTTAGTCAGCTCGTTTCCATCTTTGGCTACTACAAATGCGAAGTTTGCCTTCTTAAGCTTCTTATTCTCTGCGGTTAGTTTGAATATGAACTGATATTTTCCTTCCTGAAATAGATGAAATTTAAGTGAAGTAATTTGTGCAGGGCCCATAACTGAATGGATTGTATCATTTATGAATTTATCTTTAGTTTCGAGGTAACTGGAGACAGAGCTTACAAGAGTATCGAATTTATAAAATCTTTTGAGCTCGTTTCCCCAGTAGTCATACATTGGCCTAAATCCACTCCATAAAATCTTTACAGCAGTGGTTCTGCCTTTAGGTATTACCAATTTTTTCATAATATTGTCTTCTATAATTTTTGTTTTGCTGTGTGAAATTATATAACTTTGTATGGTATGCTTTCTCTTTGCGAAAACAATAGTCTCGTAATATTTAGCGTTTAGAACATCGTTTTATATATCGGTTTTTCTATTTACGATTTCCCCAGCGTTTATATAAGTTAGAAGTATATGTATGTGTCAGTATTTTCAATTGGTTTGGTGTTGTTTTATCTCACGGATAACGAGTATATAAATCAGACTTCTTTTAAAGTTGAACCATCAAGAGTATATGCTGGTTACCCTTTTAGGATAGCCCTTTTTGCATCTATAGGAAAAGATAAGTATCCCTACTGCTTTTATCCTATAAAGATTGATGAAGTAGGCAATACGATAAGTTTAAATTTTAGGGAAATCACTACTTACGAGTCTGAAAATAGAACCAATATAGAAATAAGTATAGAGGCTATTTCTGAAGCGCCGGGGGCTTATGAAATAGGACCATTTAGACTCCCATACTTAATTCTAAGTCCAGATATTGAAAAGGAACTGATTTCTCAAAATACAGGAGTGATACCGACTTCTTATATTGAGTTTCCCAAAGTTTCAGTGGATGTTAGAGACTGGAGGAAAACTTGTCTTATTTGGGTAGGAATTATAACTTCATTTTTGTTTCTGTTACTTTTGGGGACTATTTTGCTCGGTCGGAGATTTCTCCCAAGAAAAGCTGATAGCCTCTCAGAAAGCTCTATTGAGTTTTACGAGATTCTTCATAGTGCGAGAGGATATAGACTTGATGGTAACATCTATGGTTTTCTCAAGACCCTTCTTACTGTAGTTCAGAAACTCTCAAAGGATGGGGATAGTCCCGAAATAAAAAATATGATAGATAGACTTGAGGCCACAATAAGTGAGGTTGGTTACAAGGGAAAAACAATATCCGAAAGCGAATTGGATTGGTATTGGAAAGAAGTGGAAAAATTGGTCAGGAGTAAAGAAAGTAATAAAGTAAGAAGTAAAACACAAAACCAATAAATATTTTTGGGAGAGTTTCGTATGTCTTTAAGTGTCCAGGCTATAAGGGCGAAAGTAGAAAAATATGCTGAACTTATAATTAGGGTTCGTCAGGAGATTTCCAAAGTTATAGTAGGCCAGGAGTACATGATTGAACGGATGCTAATCGGCCTGCTCGCTAACGGACATGTGTTGATAGAGGGAGTCCCAGGTTTAGCCAAAACAACCGCAGTAAATACACTTGCTAAGACTCTTAATTGTGTGTTCAAGAGAATTCAGTTTACTCCGGACCTACTCCCTGCTGACCTTATTGGCACGCTTGTGTATAACCCTAAAACAGGGGAATTTACTACTAAAAAAGGACCAATTTTTGGAAACATTATATTGGCTGATGAGGTAAATCGTGCACCTGCTAAAGTTCAAAGTGCACTATTGGAAGCTATGCAGGAAAGGCAAGTGACTATTGGTGAGAATACATACAAGTTAGAAGAGCCTTTTATGGTTCTTGCTACTCAGAACCCTATTGAGCAAGAGGGAACCTATCCTTTGCCCGAAGCTCAAGTTGATAGGTTCATGTTAAAGCTTCGGGTAAGTTATCCAAGTAAAGTGGAGGAGAAGTTTATATTGGATAAGGTGGATTTACTTCATACTACGGAGGTATCTCCGGTGTTAACTAAGGAGAATGTTTTGGAAATGAGAGAAGTAGTTAATCAAATTTATGTAGATGAAAAAATAAAAAGTTACATAGTGGACATTGTTCACGCCACTCGATATCCAGATGCTTACGGGCTCAATATATCACATTTAATAGAATATGGGGCTTCACCACGGGCATCTCTATATCTTCAGCAGACCGCAAAGGCATTTGCTTTCCTTCAGGGAGAGGGCAATGTGTTCCCTCACGATGTAAAAACTATGGCACCTGATGTATTAAGGCATAGAGTAAAAGTTTCTTATGAGGCAGAAGCTGAGAATGTTACGAGTGACGATATCGTTAGAAAAATACTTGATAACATACCCGTGCCATAAGTTTACTTTATAAGGATGTTTTATTATGCTTACCTCTGAAATGTTAACGAAGGTCAGGAAGATCCAAATATATACTTCTAAATTAGTTAATGAATTATTGGCGGGGAGATATGAGAGCGTGTTTAGAGGCCAAGGGGTAGAGTTTAAGGAGGTTAGAGAATATGTACCAGGCGATGATGTGAGAAACATTGACTGGAATGTTACAGCGAGAACGGGTATCCCCCATGTAAAAGTTCTTACAGAAGAACGAGAGTTAACTTTACTGATTATGGTTGATGCAAGTGGTTCGCAAAGATTTGGTTCTGTGAAACAGTTAAAACTTGAGCTCTCAGCTGAGATAAGCGCGGTGCTTGCTTTTTCTGCTATTCAGAATAATGATAAGGTAGGTTTAGTTGTATTTACAGATGAAGTAGAACTGTTTCTGCCTCCTCGTAAGGGAAGACAGTATGCTTTAAGAGTTATTAGAGAAGTTTTATATCATGAACCTCGTAGTAGAAAGACTAATATCAGTGTCGCATTGGAATTTGCTAATAAGATTCTTAATAGAAAAGCAATAGTCTTCTTAATCTCTGACTTCCAAGATGAGAATTTTGAGAAAAATTTTAAACTGATGGCTCGGAAGCACGATTTAATAGCCTGCCTGATTATTGACCCCCGGGAGGTGGAACTTCCTAATGTGGGGTTAGTGAGGGTAGTAGATTCAGAATCAGGGGAGGAGTTGGTGATTAATACATCTGACAATTATTTGAGAAACGAATTTACGAAATTTATTCACCAAGAATTAGAAAAAAAGAAGAAAACTCTTCTTCAGTGCGGAGCTGATTTCATAGTAATCCGGACTGACGGGTCATACATTGATGAACTTTATAAATTTTTCCGTGCAAGGGAAAGAAGAGTAAATAGGTAGAGATCTTAGACAATGCTTCAGACCGTTTCAATATTGATGTTATTAGTTACCCAGGTAGAGGTAAAAGTTGGCGTGAAGAACATGGATATACCATGGTTTAAGACTTGTGAATTTAGCGTTGAAGTAGCATCTAAAAAAACACCGAGTTGTCCAGATTGGAATCTCTCGACGGATGGAGTAATTTTAGAGCAGAAAGAGAAAAGACAGTCGGAGGATAGATGTTTACTCCAGTGGTATATTGACCCCGTTAAGTCTGGTAATTATTTGATACCCCCAGCTATTGTAAAGGACGAAAATGGTAGAGAGATTAAAACCTCAGCGTTCGTTTTAAGTGTTCGCGAACCTACTCAAAAGGAAATAGATTCTATTGAATTCGTTGAACAGTTGTTCGAGCCTGATATTAGAAACCCCTGGTATTTCTATATGAGATTCGTTTTATTGGGTATTTTCTTAGGATGTGCTGGTTTATTGGGCTTTTATCTTCTATTTAAGTACCTGTATACCCCTCGAGTAAAGGCAGAGAAAGTTGAACTTCCATGGGAAAAAGCACTTAGAAGGTTAAGAGAGTTAAAAGCGAAGGACTTGCCCTCTCAAGGATTTTACGAGCCTTATTACATCCAGTTGAGTTGGATACTGCGTTATTATATAGAAGACCGCTTTTACATTAGGGCGCCGGAATTAACTACTCAAGAATTTATTGAGACGGCTATTAGAAATAAAAATTTTCCCTCTCAGTATCAAAATGTGTTAGCTGATTTTTTAAGACATTGTGACAGAGTAAAGTTCGCAAAGTTTGTGCCAACTGTCGATCATATGGAAGAAAGTTTTAAGACAGTCTGGGAATTTGTGGAAAATACATCATTGAGAGATATTACGGATGGTGCTAAAGAAGTCTAAAATAAATCTGTAACAGTCGAATTTATTTAGCAAAAATGGTTAGGCAAGGATTTTTTCTTACATATCCATATGTATTAATACTTATTCTACCCGCATTTTTATTATTTCTATGGCATTTGAGATACGATAGAAAGGCGTCGGTAATATACTCTTCTACAAGCTTCCTTAGAATTTTGAGAGTTGATAGATTCAATTGGAGAAAATTTCTACCTCCGCTGTTTCATTTTATAGCTATTTCAATGTTTGTAATCGCCATATCTGGGCCTACATATGGAGTAAGGGTAAGCAAAGACCGAGCTAATGTTGTAGATATTATCCTTTGCTTAGATATTTCTGGGAGTATGACTCAACAAGATTATGTAATGGGAGGGAGACCTCGAGATAGACTATATGTAGCCAAAATGGCAGCTAAGAAATTTGTTGAGAGTAGAAAAATTAGTAGAACAGATAGGTTTGGTCTTGACAGAATAGGCTTAGTTTTGTTTGCTGGGATTGCCTGGACGAGGTGCCCCTTGACACTTGATTATGAAATCCTTGAGAGGACTATTGACGAAGCTATATTCGCTCCTCAAGAGAAAGATGGCACAGCTATAGGCTCAGCGTTGGGTTTAGCTGTCCAAAGACTCTCCCAAAGTGAGGCTAAAAGTAAGGTAATAATTCTATTAACGGATGGCATAAATAACAGGGGAGAAATAACGCCTATGGATTCAGCTAATATAGCCAAGGAGAGAGGGATAAAGGTCTATACGATTGGAGCAGGAAGTGAAGAAACAGGCTACACAATGACTACAGAGGGCTTACTTGTTATGAGGCAACCTATAGACGAGGAACAGCTAAAAAAAATTGCTGAGATAACAGGAGGAAAATATTACAGAGCTACAGATACTGAAGGGATAATGAAAGCCTATGACGAGATTAGCCAACTTGAATCAACAGAAGTAGAGATAAGCGACTTTTATGAGTATAAAGAGAACTTCATGCCATTTCTATTGATCGGTTTTATGTTTGCTCTTGCATATATTTATGGACGGAGGTTTTTGTGGGATCCACTTCCATAGTCTGTTATGATTGAGTAAAGTGATATATATGTATTTTGCTTTTCCGTGGAAATATTTGCCTTTATGGCTTCTTTCAGTGTTGCTTTTGACATCATTTGTAGTAATTTCTTTAATTATTTACGAAAACTCTCGAGAAAAAAAGAAGCTTTTGTTCGCCGACAAAATCCTTTTTGAGAAGTTGGTTGTTGGATATTCAAAAGTTTTGAGAACATTGTCTATTGTTCTCAGTAGTTTGTTGATTGTATTTATTCTATTAGCGATTGCTCAGCCTCATTGGGGTTCAGCATGGGTAAAACAGCAAAAGGTGGCCCGAGATATAATGATCTTAATAGATGTTTCGGAGAGTATGATGGCAGGAGATTTACCCCCTAATAGATTAGAAAGGGTTAAGCAAAAGATTAATATTTTGTTGGATAGATGTCAAGGTGACAGATTTGGGATCCTGGCATTTTCTGGGGAATCTCAACTTATATGCCCTCTTACTCTTGACCTGGGATATATAAAAACTGTTATCAACGCTATGAACACTGATATGTTGAGCAAGGAGGGGACCAATTTAGCAGGTGCTTTAGAAGAGTTAAAAAAGGTTTTCAGCGAGGATATTAAAGAATCTGGGGAAGATAAATATTCGAGGGCATTAATCCTTTTTACAGATGGGGAAGACTTATCTACAGCTTCTGACGATGTACTCGAATTTTTGAAGAAATATGTATCTGTAGTCGTAGTAGGTGTTGGCACACCCGAAGGAGCTGAGATTAGTTTTCCAGAGTGGATGAAAAAACATGTTAGAACATCGAATATCAAACTAACTCATCGCTCTTGCCTCAATGAGGAAAGATTAAAGGGTATTGCACTTGAATCTCAAGGATTTTATTTGAGAATGACTCCCGATGATAAAGATATCGAATTTATTTTAAACGAACTTGAAAAATTAAGAAAAATATTTCAATCAGATGAGATTAGGTTTCAAAAAGTCAACCGTTATCGTTGGCCACTTTCAGTCGCCTGTATTTTGTTAGCAATGGATTCTATACTTTGGTATGCAATCTTTAGTAAAAAGAGTACTAAAAAAGTTTTAGAAGATTAGCTAAAAGGAAAGTATGGTTAGGATATTAGGTTTCTATTGTTTATGTATCTAAACAAAGTGAAAAACATCTTCATACTACTTGTTCTCTTTTTAAGTGGATCGATATTTTCCGAGTCTCCCGTCCAAGTTTGGGAAAAATCAAAGGAGTTAGTATCGGAAAATAAGTTTGATGAGGGGATAAGACTTTTTGAGAAGGTGTTGGTCGATAATCCGAAAGATTCAAATATAATTATGGGTTTGGGTTATCTAAAATATTATGAAGGTAAAAAGTATTTAGAGAAGGGAGATTTAGATAAAGCGTATGAATCTATGGCTGATGCTAAAAAACAGTTTGACACAGCAATATATTTAGGTGAAATAGAAACAAAAATTAGAGCGTATTTTAATAAAGGAAATTGTGATTTAGTTATAGCAAATGAATTGGAAAAAACAAATCAGAGTTCTTTGAAAGATGTTAGCATTAGTAACCTTTTTAAGGAAGCCATTACATCTTATAGGAAAGCTCTGGAACTGGATCCTAATTTTTTGGAGGCGAGGAAAAATTTGGAATACGCATTGTATAAATTTAAGAAGTCTATGAGCGAGGAAAAAAGAAAAGAGCAACAAGAGAAAGAGAACAAGGAAGATACTAATAGGAATGTATTATCCACTTTTGTTAATGCATTTACTGAGATTCCAGGTAAAAAAATAGAGATAGACTCAAATAAGTCTAATGTGCTTCATCTGAAGGATAACGATAAGAATGAAGGCGACACACAAAAAACGAACAATTAATTTTATTTGGAGAAACTATTTTTTTGTATTGATTGTGTCGTTTCTTCTATTTATTGAACTGTTTTCTTTGATAAGTGCTTGCTTTGCTCAATTCCAGATACCAACCCAGTTACAGCCTTCTTCTTCACCGGATAGTTTAGATTCTACCTTAAAGGATGTCACTATTAGGGTTATTGTGCTTCGGATAGATTCTCAAGATAGTGAAGGAGAGAAGTTAAGTTCAGGAGATATTGGGGAAGTATTAAGTTATCTTCCTGAATCGATGAGAAATGAAAGATATGTAAAAGTTTTTGATGAAAAGAGGGTGATAAAATTAGAAGCGAAGGAGGAGAATACCTATGTTATATCTGATGTATCAAGATTTACTGTGACGCCAATAGATGTAGACTATAATTCTCAGTTAGTATTGATAGATACGAATCTCCAAACTATTAATAATGATTCTCCTATTATCGTCGTGAAAGCCAAAGCCAAGGTGGGAATAGGTGATTATCTGCTTTATAGTAACTTAGAATTTGATGATGCAATTAATCAAGTTATTTTAACTGTGAGCAAAAATGATGAGAACAAACAAAGCCCAAATGATAGCCAAAATCCTGAAAATAGGGAAGGTGAAGATTCCAAAGACGGGGAAAGTTCGAAAGATGAACTGAACAGTGAAAATAAAAATGAGGATAAAAAAGATATCAGTGATGTCAATAGTAATAAAGATAACCAGAAGAATGAAGGGGAGCAACAAAATGAGAAAGGGGATCAGAGTAATAAGCAGATACTATTATTACTGAAATCTTTAGAAGAAGTGGACGAACGAGAGCAGAAAGAAATGTTAAATCAAAGAGAAAAAATAGAACTTCCAGAAAAATGGTGGTAAGTTATTACAGCGGCGGGTTACTGAGTTTATGAGAAGGAACAAATTACTTAGAAATAGCACTGAGATAGTTAAAGTGATAAGTTTACTTGAAGTGCTTTTGTTTTATCCTGCTATTTTGGCTTTCTCTACTAATTCTCCTATTTCCATCACTGTAGAGCCGTCTGAAATAGGAGTTGGAGAGGTATTTGAAGTGACTGTTTTCGTGACAGGAGGGGATGTAGGTGGTTTAGAATTTATTCCGGTTGATGGGATTAGGATCGATCCCAAACCAGTTTATTCTGGGTCAAGCACTCAAGTTAAGATTATTATGGGTAGAACTCAAATTATAAACACGAGAGAATGGAGATATAGTGGAATTGCTGAAAAGGAGGGGGAATTTAGCTTGAGTGTGAAAGTAAAGGTAGATAATAACGAGTATGTTTCGGAACCTGTGCTAATAAAAGTTTCTAAAAATACTTCTTCATCTAAGCAGTCAGTTCCTACGCCTCAATATCAAAGGAGACAGAGTCAGAGAAGAGGTTTCCCATCCTCTCCTGTTAAACCACATTTTGAAACATCACTACTCGATAAAGCATTGATATTAGAAAGTGAAGTTACGAAAAAACTTATATATCAAGGAGAGATTATCTATCTCACACTAAGAGCAAAGGTTTTTGATTCTCCTGATTTTAACATAAGGACCTCTACAGGTAATTTACCTGATCTTCCCGAACTCGACAACTTCTTTGTAGGTAAGGTGGAGCAGTTCAGTAAAGCAGATGTCATTGATAATTATTCCTATAAAGTAATAGAACTAAAGGTTCCTATTTGTCCAAAAGGTGTTGGGACTTTTTCTATACCATCATGGGTTTGGAACGCTTCCTTGAACTATTACGGTGGGTGGGGGTGGCCAGAAAGTTATCCAATTCAAAAGGATACTCCTCCGATTTCTATAGAAGTAAGACCTCTTCCTACTCCCCCGCCAAATTTCTATGGAGCTGTGGGTAGTTTTACTATTACCTCTAACCTCTCTGCTACCGATGTAGAGGTAGGGACGCCTTTGTATCTCACGCTCACAATTAGCGGGGAAGGATATCCCGAGTTTATTAAGCCTCCGGAGTTGGGACCGTTAGAGTGGGGTTATGTAACAGGACCAGAGATTGTCTCGGTTCGCAGTGATTCTTGGACTGCGGTAGAGAAGTCGTTTAAGTACACAATTTCCCCTATGAAAGAAGGGGAGTTTCAGATTAACTCGATTGAGTATTCGTTTTTTAATCCCCGACTTGGGCAATATGCAACTATGAACACGCCCCCTTTTAAAGTTAGAGTCAAACGATCACCCGGAAACACTGTGATTACTGCAGGCGGAACGCCGAAGTTAGAAACTCAAAATTTGAATGTGGTTCACCCAGAACTTTTGCCGTTAATCACTGAAGGTGTTAAACTGCGACCTTCAAAGAGATTTAAGGGTGGACTTCAAATTATATTTTTTTTAGCACCACCATTGTTCTCTTCCATGCTGTTTTTTATGGGGAAAAGAAGGGAAATTTTGTTAAACAATCCCGTTTTACTTAGAAAGAAGAACGCATATAAAAATGCAATAATGAGATATGAAGAAGCAAGGAAAACTTCGCATACTATATTGGCAGTTGAAAATGTTTTGAAACAATACATAGCAGATGTGCTCGGTATAGAAAATCCACTTGGAATGACTTCTGATGAGATAGCTGAGGCATTATCCAAAGCCGTGAATGACTTAGATACTGTAGAAAAGGTAAGGAGAACTCTTAAGACTTGTGAAAGAATCAGATATGCAGGAGTAAAGGATGCTTCTCAAGCGCAACAAGTAGGTGTGGAGAATGCTTTCATGGAGATCCTGGAAACTTTGAGGAAAGATTTTAGATGATGTGGCTATTTTGTCTTTTGATGATAATTTCTGGTAACGGAGAAGAGATCTACCAAAAGACTTTTCGTGACGCGAACGAAGCGTATTATACTGGGAATTTTTCCCAGGCTATTGAAAACTACCTGAAGTTAATCCAAGGGGGACTTGAAGAAGATGCTATATTTTATAACCTTGGAAACTCTTTTTACCACCTTGGAAAGAAAGGTTTTGCAATTGCATGTTATCATTACGCTCTTGACCTTAATCCATCTCTCCATATTGCAAGAGAGAATTTAGAAAAAGTCCTCAATGAAGTTCAGCGTAAACTTGCTTTGCCTGAAGAACCGTCCTGGTGGAAATATCTGTTTGTGTTTCATTACGGAATAAGTAAGTTGTGGACTTGGATTATAGCTGCTTTCTTTTGGTTGATTGGTTGGGTTATTTTAGGTGTTATTCCCTGGTTTTCATTTCGGAGTAGAAAGTATGTAATGATTTCCTGTGTTGTTTTGATTAGTTTGGGAGCGGTGTTTTTATGCTCAGGTATTATTAAAGAATTTTCTCCTCCCCGAGCAGTTCTGATTGTTGATAAGGCTAATGTTCATATTTTGCCCTCGGAAAATTCCCCTTCCCGCTTTGAATTATATGAAGGTGATAGGTTTCTAATAGAAAGAGAAGAAGGGGAGTGGGTACTTGTGAAAAGTGTAGGGAACGAAAAAGGTTGGATCAAAGAAAAAGAAATAGTAATCTGGAATAGACTACCGGAATATTTTTCCAAGATAGGATTCAATAAGTGAAAAACATTGCGGAACTTATACAAACTCTTGCGAGCAGTTCTAATGAACTAATCTCCGCTGAAGAATTTATTTCAAGTGTTAGGCAGTTTAGAGCAGAGAGGACTTCGGAAATTTTTTCTAAAACTCAGGCGGGGATATCGAGTAGAAGTATAATTAGATATTTAAGCGAGCTCTCAGATATCATAATAGAAGCTTGTTTTTATTATTCCATCTCTCGAGGGGTTTCGAGTAAAGCTATTATCAACGCCCTGACTGTATGTGCTCTCGGGGGATATGGGAGGTGTGAAGTATCTCCTCGTTCAGATTTGGATATTTGTATTTTGTATAGTTCCGACATCGAAAAAGAAATTTTTGAGGGTTTTATACAAAACTTTACCTCCATTCTATGGGATTCAGGATTTGAGGTGGGCATATCCGTTGGGAGCGTGGAAGATCTAATGGAAAGTATTGTAGCGGATGTTAAGACTTTTACTTCATATATACACACGAGAAAAATTATTGGTAGAGAGGAGTTACTACAAAGTTTTAGAGAAAAACAAAGAAACTTGAGTTCTGAGTTTAAGGCGAAAATTCTTACCCATATTAGAAAGAGGTTAGATTTATCCTCTACGAACCCACAGTATTCACTCTATACAATGGAGCCAAATATTAAAGAGAGTGCAGGTGGACTAAGAGACTATCATGCAATACTTTGGTTATTGGCACTCGAAGATTGGGATATACAATCGTTGGAAGATGCCAAAAATAAAGGACTCATAGATGGAGATGAATATCTATCCCTTATAGAAAGTTTGGATTTTCTGTGGAGGGTCAGAAACGATTTGCATTTAAGAAAAAGTAGCTCTTGGGATTTACTCTCTGTAGATATGCAAATAAAATTATCCTCAGAATATGGTTATGGTATGGATACCTCGGCTCTCGAACGATTCATGGAAGATTATTTCACATCGGCTTCAAAAATTCGCTTGGTATTTGAGCATTTGGTGAGGAGACTTGATCTAAGTATTTTTAAGGAAGAAAAATTTGCTATTCCGAAGGTGTTTTATGAGGAGAAGCCTACCTATTCAGTTGATAGAGGTTATCTGACTTTGTCGGTAAAAGATTCAAAATGGTTTTTAGAAAATCCGCCGAGGTTGATGGAGCTTATGTGGGAAGTATCAAGGCGGAGGTTACCGGTGAGTTACGGTGTAAATGAGCTTGTTATGAATAGTCTTTCAATAATTGATGATACTTTTAGAGCAAATGAAGTGGTTAACAGATTCTTTTTCGAGATTTGTTCGAATTTGAACTCCATAGGTTTTACTCTGAGGGAAATGATTAAGTTAGGAATTTTGCAAAGGTACATCCCCGAATTTGGTGCGATAGTAGGTGTAATAAGATATGGGGATTTCCATAGCTACCCTGTGGATGAGCACACTGTCAGAGCTATTGAGGCTATTCAGGAACTCCCGAAATACACAGGAAAAATAGGTAATTTCCTAAATGAGGTTTTCAAAAATATCAAATCTCCTACAGTAGTGATTCTTGCTTTACTTTTTCACGATTTGGGTAAGGTTGAGGGAGAAGAACACATTGAAGCAGGGGTAAGAATTGCAAGAACTATATGCGCGAGGATGGGTTTAGATGATTCTACTACTGAGCATATAGCCTTTCTTGTTAAATATCACCAATTAATGGTAGATGTCGCTTTGTATCGAGATATTGATGATATCGAAGTAATTCAAGCCTTCACTTATACTGTAGAAGACCTCGAAAAACTTGATGAACTTTTAATAGTGAGCTACGCAGATTTGTTTGCGGTAGGTCCTGGTGTATGGAATGAATGGAAAGGGTCTCTTTTAATCGAACTTCACTCAAAGGCTATGAAATTGATTAGGAGTGGAGAGTCTGAGTATAGAGAGTATAAGGAGATAGTTAAGAGGAGAATAAAAAATTTAGTAGTTAGTTTTGAAGAAGAAAAAAGACCTCGATTAGAGAACCACTTAAACCTTTTAACTCCCGGGTATTTAGATTCCTTCACAACGGATGAAATTCTTGTGCATTTGGAGTGTGTAGACGAAGCTGTGGAAAAGGGGTTTGCACTTAGGTGTTCAGACGATGAAACAATTAATATGAGTAACATCGTAATATCAACAAGAGACAAAAGGGGACTTTTCGCTGAAATTGCTGGCTGTTTTGCCTCCCTGTTAATAGATATACATAGCGCGTCTCTATTTACTCGGGAAGATGGTTGGGTGGTGGATTGTTTTCTTGTAAGGGATCCAGTTCAGCATAGACCGTTGACAGAGACTCAGATAATGTCTCTTGAGAAAGTGTTAAGAAGTGTTCTACTTGAAGGGAAAGATGTTCAAGCTTTGGTTGATAAGGCTCGTTCAAAATTGTTTGCAATAAAAAAACCTAATATTGGTGATACAATTATAAAATTTGATAATGAGAGTTCAGCTCGTCATACTGTTATTGATATAGAAACGCCTGATAGAACAGGCTTGCTGTATGATATAGCATACGCCTTTTCAGTCATGGGCATTAATATATATAAAGCTAAAATAAATACTGGTACTCTGAAAGTCAAAGATTCGTTCTATGTAGATTTTATGGGTGGTAAAATTAGCAATAGGATACTTCAGTCTGCAGTAAGAGCAGGTTTACTTGAGTCAATCCGAGGTAGAGTATCTTCATCTATAATAGAGAAAGGAGAAGAATAATGAGTAAGCATATTACAAAAAAAGTAATACTCACATTATGTTTGTGGATGGCATTTTTTCATAAAACCGAGGCGGACATCTTGGAAGAAATTGAAAATAGATTTGTAGAAATACACACAAAGGTGGGACCTTCTGTTGTGAGTATTGAAAGAGAAGCTCTTGTGTCTGGATTTGGAATAGACAGGGATGAGTTGTTCAGAAGGTTCGGTCTGCCTGTACCTGATAAAGAAGTTGCTCCTGATTCGAAAACACCTCAGACTCCAGAGATAAAGCAGAAAGTTTATGGAACAGGCTCGGGCTTTTTGTACTCTAAAGAAGGTTATATAGTAACAAATAACCATGTGATAGAGGGAGCCGAAAAAATAACGGTAAAGACTTACTCGGGGAAAAAATACACAGCAGAGATAGTGGCTACAGATTCGGAGTCCGACCTTGCTGTCTTGAAAATCAACCCTGAGGAAGACTTGCTTCCTGCTATTTTAGGTGATTCTGACAGTCTAAAAGTGGGTCAGTTTGTAGCTGCCATAGGTAGTGCAAGAGGTTTAGAAGGTTCAGTATCTTATGGTCATATCAGTGCATTAGGTAGAGAGAATCTTCGAGACCTTCAGATTCAGGGTTTAACATTCCAACATTTGATTCAGACTGATGCGGGAATAAATCTTGGTAACAGTGGAGGTCCCTTAGTGAATATTAGGGGAGAAGTTATAGGGGTGAATGTGGCACTGATGATGGGAGCGAATAGAATTGGTTTTGCCATCCCAATTAATACCGTTAAAAAGGTGGTTCCTCAGTTGATTGAGCAAGGAAAGGTATCAAGGGGGTATTTAGGAGTTGCGGTGACTGATGTGGAAAGGTTTTATAATGCGTTGGATTTACCTGAACCTCGTGGTGCTTTTGTGAAAAAAGTTCAGGAAGATACGCCTGCTTTCCATGCCGGCTTGCAGGTGTACGATGTTATTTTAAAAATTGAAGATAAAGATATTGAAAATGCTCAAGACCTTGTAAATACAGTATCTTCATATCCGCCTGGTACGGAAGTTAAGTTACAAGTGTGGAGAAATGGTAATGTTGTTCCATTTGTGGTTGTTCTTGGAGAAAGGAGTTTGGCACTCGCATCATCTAAGTTACCTATTAAACCTAAGTTTTTTGGTATGAGTCTGGGAGAACTGACCGATAAGGATAGAGAACAATTAGATTTAGGTGAGGAAATAAAGGGGGTGCTTATCGATTCTATAGAACCTGGGAGTCCAGCTGATGATGCGGGATTGATTCCTGGGGATGTGATAATGGAGATTCAGAAAAAAACTGTAGACTCGTTAGAAAAAGCAAAGAAATTTTTTACCGAGATAGCTTCTCAACAAAAACCTATTCTCATAAGATATAAAAGAACAAATCAGGATCCTGATATTACAGTTATTAATTTCGCCGAGTGAATAATAAAGTCAGAGAGTGCTAATTATCTTTTTGATACAGTGATGATATAGGTAGTTCTTGCAAATGAGTTAGGGTTTCCATCCTTTGGTTGACTGGCTATGCACTCGACTTTGAATTCTCTTTCTGCATTAAACTTGAATGTTGCCTCAATTGAGTTTTGGGATTGTACAACTCCATCCACTGACCATTTGTATTTGCTATAACCTGGAGGTCCTTTAAGAGTGATAGGTTGATTCATCTTTGTTTGAATTTTAATTGGTTCATAAGGAATCACTTTAGTTTTGGCTACTGCGGATCCTAAGATGTGCTCTTTATCCTTTTCCATAAGTTCTAAAGTATATTCTCCAGGCTCAGAAAAAGTGTATTCGAATGTAGTCTTACCAATTCCTTGGGTTACCACTTTATTATTTACTTTCCAAATATATAAGTGGTTTTTGTCTCCGTCAATCTTTAGTTCAAGAGTTTGTCCTTCGTAATACTGTGGGGGGATGGTTATAGATATGTTAGACCTTGGCGATAGGGTGTAGAGCCCTAATTCCCTCTTAGCTTCCTCCACGGTCTTACCAGTCATCCTTGCTCTGTCCTCTATACTCCCAAATAACTGGTCTAAAGGAGCTTTTACAGAGATAGCGATTTTCCCGTACGCTGTATTAAAGACTAATTCATAGCTCCCAGATTCTAACTCTGCAGGTTTAATTAGTATTTTGTCTTCTTGAATAACAACAGAAATCATGTGGTTATACGAGTGGCTATTTGCAAAGAAGTTCCATCCCTTTATATCACCTCCCTTTATCGGACTACCATTTTTGAGGATTTTAATTGTATATTCCTGATGCAAGTTGTTAAATGTTATCTCGGGAGGGTCCGCTGTTAATCCAGAACCATAACATAAATGAGTATATAGGACTATTAAACATACACTCATTGAAAGATTGAGAAAGTTTACAGTAGAATTTTTGATATTACTCATATTAGTTCCTTCCTAATTTTTAACAAAAACCTTTATTTATGCGTAATAATAATTAGTAGGATATCAAAAATTAAAACTGTTGGTTCGTTCAAGGAGTTTACCGGATACGCAATATGGCAACTCGAGACTTCGACATAATTGTGGTTGGGGGAGGGCACGCAGGTATTGAGGCAGGGTTAGGGGGTGCCCGTCTTGGCTACCGAACTATGATGATTGCTCTGCAAGTAGATAATATTGGAAAAATGTCCTGTAATCCTGCTATAGGTGGAATAGCTAAGGGGCAATTGGTTAGGGAGATAGATGCTCTTGGAGGTGAAATGGGGAAATGCATAGACAGGACGGGAATCCAATATAAGATGCTAAATAGTTCTAAAGGACCTGCTGTGCATTCTCCCAGGGCGCAAGCTGATAGAATTAAGTATCAACTCTATATGAAGAGGACATGTGAACTCCAAGAGGGACTATACTTGAAACAAGGAGAAGTTAAAGATATATTAGTCCACAATGGTGAGGTTTGTGGGGTAAAGCTTACCACCGGAGAAGAATTTACCAGTAAGGTTGTTATAGTCTGTACAGGCACGTTTCTATCTGGATTGTTGCATTTCGGTATGAAAAGTATCGAAGGTGGTAGAGCAGGAGAGCCTCCTTCTTCTTACCTTAGTGAGTGTTATAAAAGATTGGGTTTTACTGTAGGGAGATTAAAAACAGGAACTTGTCCAAGGATTCACATAAGAAGTATTTGCTTCGATGGTTTGGAAGAGCAAAAAGGCGACGAAAATCCGAGACCTTTTTCCTTCTCTACACCTATAGAAGGTTTTAATCCAAATAAGATTTCTTGTTGGATTACTTATACTAATCAGAAGACACATGAAATAATCAGGAAGAATCTCGACAGATCTCCTTTATATTCTGGGAAAATCACAGGTATAGGGATAAGGTATTGTCCTAGCATTGAAGATAAGGTAGTAAAATTTCCCGATAAAGCGAGTCATCATATTTTTTTGGAACCGGAAGGCTTAGACACAGTAGAAGTATATGTAAATGGGTTATCTACGAGTTTACCGCAAGATGTTCAACTTGAGATGTTACACTCGATCAAGGGATTAGAGGAAGCTGAAGTAATTAGACCAGGTTATGCGGTAGAATACGATTTCATTCCACCTACTCAGTTGAAACACAATCTTGAGACGAAATTGATAAGAGGATTATTCCACGCGGGGCAGATTAATGGCACCTCTGGTTACGAGGAAGCTGCAGGACAAGGTATCTATGCATTATTAAATGCTGTGAGGTATCTTGAAGGTAAGGAGCCTTTAATAATAGGGAGACACGAAGCATATATAGGGGTAATGGTAGATGATTTAGTGACAAGAGGTGTTAAAGAACCCTATAGACTTTTTACATCAAGAGCTGAGTATAGACTTCATCTAAGGCATGATAATGCTGACATTAGACTTGCTCATTATGGTTTTGCAAATGACCAAGTTCTCGAGAAGGCAAGGAAGAAACAAGAAGAAGCCAGAATCGAAATTGAAAGACTTGAGAGGATAATAGTTTCACCTTCGAAAGAAATAAATGAATGGCTTAACCATATAGGTGAACCACCTTTAACTCATCCTGTTCCTGCGACTGTTTTTATAAGAAGACCAAAAGTAACTTTGAAAGAATTTAATAGATTGTGTCCTCGTAGCAAACCCATTTCCTATGAGGGGGAGGAATTGGCAGAAATTTTAATTAAGTATCACGGGTATTTTGAACGAGAGGAAAAAATGGTAGAAAAGTTTAAATACGCAGAGAGCATACTGATCCCACCAAATATTGACTACGATGCTATAGATGGTTTGCCAAGGGAGAGCAAACAGAGGCTCAAGGAGGTAAATCCTACTAATTTGGGTCAAGCTTCAAGAATTCCTGGCATCAGAGCATCGGATTTAGTAGTACTTCATTTATATCTAGAAAAAAAGAAAATGTTGTCTGCAGAAAGTAGATAAAGTTGAGAATATTAGAACCTTACTCTATAAAGGGTGGGGTCTATAATCTTAGAAACTTCCTCAATATTTATTTTTATCTTCAAGAACGATGATAACTTTTCAAGATTTTGATAGGGATAGAAAATTAATTCGTTATAGTTTACTTCAATAGTTTTAACCCAGGGGTTCTTTTCAATTTTCTTTCTAAGTATTGTCATGTGCTTTTTGTAAATACTTTTTAAGTATTCCTTTTCACTTGAAAGTTTAGGCGTTCCTATCATTTTCTCTTGAGAAATGATAACTTCTTCAATTGCCCGAGAGGTTACAATGATTCTACAGGGAAAGTCTATAGGAATACTTATCAATATAGGAGAGATTATTTTGACAGCATATCCTCGGTAATCTTTTAACCATTCCCAATTATTTGACACCGGAATTTCTTTTACTCTTTCGTATTCGTAGTAACCATGAGGATTGTGTTCGTCTGGTACCTTAGAATTTTCATATAATATTGGCACACCGATTCTTTTAAGGATTTGCATAATAAGAGAAGTTCCAGACCGAGGAAGACCTGTTACTATGATTAAGTCGTTTCCGAGGAAAATGTTATTCATAGCTTATGAGAGGGCGTTTTAATTTTGATTTATATGTGGGAGTTTTGCACATGAATATAAAGTATGTTTCTATAGTTTTGACTCTGTTGATTATTTTATCTTACCTATATACAGGATGTGCTACTTTCCCCAATAAACAATCTGCATTAGAATTTCAAATATTCACCGCTAAAGATAAAGTTATTCCCGCTCTTGTTCATTTAAACCCTATAAAGCCTGTATACACTCTTGGTAAGAGGGAACAAGTAATAGTAGTAGGAAGTGGATTTATTATATCCCCTGATGGATATGTGGTAACTAACGAACATGTTGTAGGAGAAAGCATCAAAGTTAAATGCGTCTTAAGCGATGAGAGAGAGATGGAAGCAGAGGTAGTAGGAACCTGTCTCTTATACACATCTGACGCTG
>JAOAHN010000047.1 GCA_026415215.1 Candidatus Hydrogenedentota bacterium | reverse complement strand
AGAACCCATAGTATCAAATCCTACAGGATTTACATCTACCCATTCATCATCACATTCAAGACTAACCCTTACTTTTAATAAAGGAACTTTACTCCACACTTCAAACTTCAGCGAATTCCCGTTTTGCACATCTTGAGATGTAAATGTCAAAGTCGAAGGGGTCACCCCAATAACACTACAACCTTTCATTCCTCCCAGTAATGACAAAATAATAAGTCCTAAACTCAGTAGCATTAACTTCTTTTTCATAACAATCTCTCCTCTGTTAAGGTTTTCTTTATTACTATAAGCCCTAATTCTTCATAAATAATATAAAATTTAACCTTCAAATATTACAAATTTTTAATTTGTCAAAAAAAATTGTAAAATTATCTACAAAACTAATTTGGAAAACATGAAAAAATTACACCATCCAAAAGCTATAAGAAGGTGGATTTTGATAAAGCTTTATGAGAGGTATCTCGAAAATCCCACTGAGATGCTTGGTCCCGAGGATTTTCTTGAGACAGGTCTTATTGACAAAAAACAGCTTTCTGTTAATATCCACTATCTATATGACATGCAATTTGTAGAACTGATTACCGGATATAATCCTCCAATGTTTGTTGCGGCGAGAATCACTCCGAAAGGCATTGACTTAATAGAAAATCCGAGAGAGTTCGATACTCTCTTTCCTGAGTTCCCAGCTGATTTAGAAGAGAAATCAGCCGAGGTACTCGATACTATAGAGAAACTAATATTTGAAGCAGACCTTGTCCCACTCGATGGAGATAGCCGGAAATGCTTACAAAGAGATCTACAATACCTCCGAGGTGAACTATCTCGCCCCGCAAAAAAGTGGCGGAAGGAAGTTGTCGAAGGAGTTCTCGGATGGATCGAAAAAGCCACTTCAGACATCGATAAAGAAGAATATATCCCCTCTCTTCCGATTCTAATTAAACAAATATCTGAATTATTTAGAGAAAAAGATAAAAACTTCTAATGAGTGCACCACACCCTGAAATATCCATAGTAATCCCCACATACAACGAGAGTGAAAATATATTAAGTGTACTATCTGAAATAAAGGAGGTAATGGATAATATTGACCGACCTTACGAAATAATTGTTGTGGATGATGGAAGCACTGATGGGACCTTAGAAGTGCTAAAGAAAAACCTCTCTACCTTCCCCAACTTAAGAATTATTAGACTCACAAGGAACTTTGGTCAACACCCCGCCATCTACGCAGGTTTTAACTATTCCCGTGGGAAAATTATAGTTACCATTGATGCAGATGGCCAAAATCCCCCATCTGAAATACCCCGCCTTATTCAAACCCTTGAAGAAGGAAATTATGATTTCGTGCAAGGCTGGCGAAAAGAAAGAAAAGGAACATCTATTAGAAAAATCTTCTCTCGAATTGTAAATTGGACAATTTCTAAAATTACCCGTAGCAACCTTAAAGACATCGGGTGTGGAATGGCATGTTTTACTAAGTCTACAACCCAAAAGTTACTACAGGCATCTCATCACTTCAGGTATATACCAGCGGAAGTGGCCTGGATGGGGCTAAAGGTGTACTCATTACCAATTTCACAAAGAGAAAGGGTAAAGGGGAAAAGCAGGTACAGAGTGTGGTCTCTTTTTTGGGTGAATTTCGATATCATCGCAAGTATAAGTACTCTCCCTGTTGAGGTCATAGGATTTATAGGAGTCATATTTTCATTAATCGGATTCGCAATGGGAACCCGAATCCTTCTAAGACGAATCTTGTGGGGATTGACTTACAATGACATGGCTACAGTAACAGCTCTATTCTTCTTCCTTGTTGGAGTACAAATACTATGCACCAGTGTACTATGTGCCTACATTAGTCGAACCTACCGTGAAGTCCAACACAGGCCATACTATATTGTCCAACAGGTAATGGAATCCTACCAGAATGAAAATAGAACAGACGAGTAAAATTGAGCCAACTGTCATAGAATTAATTTTAAAACAACAAAAGAATCTCCCTTACGACTACATTAGAAACATTGAAAGAAATTCCCTTGTAGACTATTTTACTAACGACATCATTAGTCACTCGGGGAGAGAAGATACTATCCAATTTATATGCAAAGAACATAACTCCCCGATCGGATTCCTTCTCATTCAGAAACTAAAATGGGATTCAGAAATTTTCGGTTTTCTCTGTGCAAGAATTAAATACTTATTTTCAGTCGAAGACCAAAATTCTACTCTTATAAAAAACAGTTTAGTAAGAGAAGCAGTGATTTACTCACAGAGCGAAAATATAAAGTTTATTGATTGTCATCTCCACCCCTTAGACCTTTCAGGCATTAAATCCCTCGTCAAAAATAATTTTGATTTAATAGCAACTCATATACACCATGTTTGGGATTTCCGCCAAAACTTTGCACTAAACTATAAACCTACATCCTACATTAAGTTTGCTAACCCTAATGACCTCCCACTCTTAGAAAGTATTTCAAAAGACATAATTCCTATCCATAATAGATTCAATCTTGACGAGAATATAAGAAGAACAGGACGCATCCCAATCCTTTTCAGAGAATGGCTAAAGAATTCATTACTTGGCAGAGCGAAATGCGTCCTTTTAGCAATAGAAGAAGATAAAGTTGTAGGATACACCACAGTTGTAGTAAAAGAAGAAACAAAAAACACATTGGGAATCACTATAGCAGATGTAGAACTCACAGGAGTAGTACCTGATACGAGAAACAAGGGAGTCTACCGTGACATGATAATAACCGCTGTAGAATGGGCAAGAAAAAATAAGATAGATATTATGGAAGGAGTAATTCATGCTTGCAATGCACCAGCAAATGTAGTCCCCCCTCAGCTCAATGCACGGGTTTTAGGTGCACATCATACATTCCATTGGCACGCAAATTAAAAATACATTCTACTCAAATGAGTAAACTCTGTCCAATCAAATCTATAACAAAATCCGCTATTAATAAAATTCAGGAAGCCAACCTCTATGAGCTTCTATCATTTCATCACAGAGCTTCACAATCTCATCTATCGTGAGCTCTGCAGAGGTGTGCGGGTCTAATAATGCCGCTTGATAAATATATTCCTTTTTCTTCGTTAACACTGCCTCAACAGCCACCTCTTGAACATTGATATTAGTTCTATTTAGAGCTGCACACTGTACTGGTAGTTCGCCAACATAAGTAGGGGTTATTCCCGTTCTATCAGCCACACACATCACTTCGACACAGCATTTATAGGGCAAATTCGTAATCAACCCATAATTCAGAACATTACCTCCAAAAGTGTAAGGCTTACCTGTTTCTATCGCCTCAAGGATGTAAGAAGCATATTCATGAGTCCGCTCGTGGGAAAGAGGCTTGTCTGCAGTTAACTCCTCTCTCAAATACTTCCACGCCTCAATTTGTGCTATACACCTCCTGGGGTATTCATCCAAAGGGATATTGTACTCTTCAATCAGATGCGGAGCCCTATTCTTTATGAACCAAGGAACATATTCAGCATTATGTTCACTTGATTCAGTCACATAGTAACCAAATCTTTTCATTATCTCAAATCTTACAGTGTCCTTCCATCTATATTGGGGAAGCTCAGCTCTTTTCTTTATTTCAGGATACAAATCTGTGCCGTTACGCTTAATTTCAAGAAGCCATGCCTGATGGTTTATCCCAGCTATCTTCCATTGAAGATTATCATCGGGGAGCTCCAGCATAAGGCATAATTGAGGTGCACAAACTTGAACACTGTGACACAACCCCACTGTCCTGACGGAAGTAGCCTTTAATATTGCCCCAGTTACCATTGCCATTGGATTTGTATAATTTAACAACAATGCATCAGGAGCTACTTTTTCGATTATTTCGCAGTACTTCAACATCACCGGGATAGTGCGCAGTGCCCTGAAAATTCCACCTATTCCGAGCGTATCTCCTATAGTTTGTCTCAGGCCATACTTCTTCGGGATTTCAAAATCTATGACAGTGCAAGGTTCATAACCACCCACTTGTATAGCATTAATAACATAATCTGCCCCCTTCAAGGCTTTGTCCGCTTCATCTGCCAAATACGATTCTATTTTCATCTTTCCCCCAAGCGTCTTGTTTAAATTCATCACCATCTTCTCTGAGTCTTTCAATCTCTCGGAGTCTATGTCTAATAGTGCTATTGTGGCGTCCTTCAAGGGTTCCACATACAAACAATCTCCAATTACATTTTTTGCAAAAACTGTGCTACCCGCTCCTAAAAAACATATTTTACTCATACTAAAATCTCCTAAATCCTAAAGATATACTGATCTAACAATCTAATTGAAACAAGAAACAATAAAATTTAAATCTTTCAACATATCAATTTCAAAATCCTCTTAAATCATTAACCATGAAAAAACAAATGTTAAAATGATAAAATGATATTAATATCAAAATAGAGGGAGTTACGAAATGAAACATCTTTTTACAAGACTTTCAAGTTTCCTCCTACTTTTAGTGGGCGTAGCACTTACAGGTCAGTTCATTAGATGTCCTTATATCTGCTCTTACATAGCAAGGTTATATGATGGTTCTTTGGATGTAGGCTTTCCAGGTTCTACTCTATTAGCAAGCGGTATAATACTCATCTTAATAGGCGGATACTCATTAATCGCCTCCCTACCCATAAAAGAGAGAAAATACAAAATCCTAAAGCAAAACTTTGACAGAGGCTATGCGGAAATAAACATAGCTTCACTTGAGAAAGAATGTGTAGCAATGCTTAAGAGAGTCGCACCTTTAAAGCAAGTAACCGTAGCCTTAACCCCTGAAAAAGAGAATAAAGTAAAAGCAGAAATAAGACCGATAGTAGTCATAGATGATGAACAAAATCTCCCCGCAATAGAGAAAATTCTTGCTACCCGTCTTGAAGAGTTTCTTAACTCCTACTTCGGTATAGAACTCTTAAAGCCTGTAATTGTAAAAATTGATGAATTTCAAATGGAAAGTGAAAAAATCTACCATCTTTTAGGTAAACCAGGAGAAGAAGTAGCACCCCAGAGCGAGGGAAAAAGCCAAATTACTTCCTCAGAAGAATTCTTAACTTGTTCAACCTCTATAGGAACATCAGAAGGAACTCTATCCTCAACAGAACTAAACCTATCCGAGTCAGCAACTTCAAATAAAGATACAACCATTACTTCCAAAGAAAACAACTTTCTAAAATGTAGATCTATGGAAGATGTAGACCAATCCACCAAAAAGGAATCGACCCAAGAAAATTCTTTAAACACTTTGCCTCTAATAGAACCATCAGACATCAAAGAAGAAACAGATCCACGGCTTACATAATTTATTAAAGGAGTACTCACAGTGTTGTGCAAAAGGATAATTCCTTGCCTTGATGTCGCTGAGGGAAGAGTTGTCAAGGGGGTAAAATTTTTAGGACTAAAAGATGCAGGAGATCCGGTAGAAATAGCCCGTCGTTATGACGAAGAAGGCGCTGACGAAATAGTATTTTTGGATATCCGTGCCTCTACCGATAATCGTAAAACTATGATTGAAGTCGTTGAAAAAACAGCTGAACAAGTATTTATGCCCCTTTGCGTTGGCGGTGGGATCAGAACAATAGAGGATGTTAGGAACCTGCTAAAAGCAGGCGCCGACAAAGTTTCCATAAATACCCCAGCGATTCTAAATCCCGACTTTGTTAACGAAGCGGCCGAGCGGTTTGGGTCTCAATGTATAGTAGTCGCGATTGATGCAAAAAAGGAAGGTAGTAAATACATCGTAAGAAGTCATGGCGGTAGAGACGGAGGAAGACCGACTAACTTAGACCCCGTGGAGTGGGCTATAGAAGTTGAAAAAAGAGGTGCGGGCGAAATCTTGCTAACCTCCATGGATGCTGATGGAACCAAACAAGGCTATGATATAGAACTTACCAAAGCTGTCTCTGAAGCGGTGACTATACCCGTAATAGCAAGCGGTGGAGCTGGGAAACTCGAACACTTACTTTCTGCTCTACAGGAAGGCAAAGCGGACGCCGTTCTTGCTGCATCAATATTCCACTTTGGAGAGTACTCCATCCGGGAGGCAAAAGAATTTCTTGCAAAACACGGTATCCCTGTGAGATTATATTAGCACTACACATAATGGTGGACTAAAATGGTTATGTCAACAAAGATCTTATCAAACTTTGATGTTTTAGTATCCTCTTCTTTTCCCGCCTTCTTTGTTGTAAGTCCTCATTCAAATCTCTCTACTCGATGGTGGCGGAATTAATACTTTCCACTCGGCTATAATTATACTTCCCTTCATCTTTAACCCAAGTCCAAAAGGAGCAAGAATATGAATATACCTGAACTGATTAAATTTGATGTGAACGGCTTAATACCTGTAATTATTCAGAACGAAGAAACTAAACAAGTTCTAATGCTCGGATATATGAACAAAGAATCCTTGGAAATAACTATGCGGGAGAATATCGCTTGTTTCTGGTCTCGTTCAAGGCAAAAACTGTGGCGTAAAGGAGAAACTTCAGGAAATGTTCTAAAGGTTAAACAAATCAGAGTAGACTGTGATGGAGATGCTCTCTTAATCCTATGCGAGCCTGCAGGTCCTACATGTCACACTAATGAGACAAGTTGTTTCTATAGAAAAGTTAACTCAGATGGAAAAGTAGTATTAGACGGTGATGGTATTGCCAAAGAGTAATAACTCCAACCCCAAAGGAACAAAAAAATGATAAAACCCACTCTTAATGAATTTAAATCTATGGCAAAACAAAATGCCATAATTCCAGTATATAAAGAACTTTTAGCCGACTTAGAAACTCCCGTAAGTGCATACTTGAAGATATCAAGAGGATACCCTTACTCATTTTTACTCGAAAGCGTAGAACACGCAGAAATACTCGGAAGATACTCTTTCTTAGGTGCCAATCCCTCTGTAATATTCAAATCAAAAGGTAACACGGTCACAATAATTAGAAATGGCACTGCAGAAACATACACTTCCCAAGAACCCTGGTTTGAATTAAGAAACCTGATGAACGAGTACTATCCTATTACATACCCTTCGGACTTACCCTCGTTCTTTGGAGGAGCAGTGGGATATATATCCTATGATGTTGTTAGATTCTTTGAGAAGCTCCCAGATACAAAACCTGATAATCTCGGTGTACCTGACCTCTACTTCATGATAACGGATACAATGGCCATATTCGACCACATCAACAACAGAATACTAATAGTGTCAAACGCTCATAATAGGTCTAATCCTGAAGACGCATATAATGAAGCTGTTCGGAAAATCAACGATATGGAAGAAAGGCTTCGCGGACCTTTAGCAGTTTCTACGGAAAAGATTTTTCGGACTTCAGATTCTGTTTCCCTAAAATCTAACTTTTGCAAAGAAGAATTCTGTCAAGCAGTAGTAAAAGCTCGAGAGTATATATGTAGTGGCGACATATTTCAGGTAGTTCTATCACAGAGATTCTCACGGCCTGTTTTTGCTTCCCCAATAAACTTATATAGAGCACTTAGAAGAATCAATCCCTCACCCTATATGCTTCTAATGCAATTTCCCGAACTCTCACTTGTCGGTTCCAGCCCTGAAGTAATGACACAAGTAAAACAAAACAGGTGTCTTCTGAGACCTATTGCTGGGACTCGCCCCAGAGGGAGCGACCTTGAATACGACATAGCTCTCGAAAAAGAGCTAATATCTGACGAAAAAGAGCGAGCAGAGCATATAATGCTTGTAGATTTAGGCAGAAATGACCTCGGCAGAGTATGTAAAATTGGAAGCGTCAAGCCGGTTAAAAACAGATTCATGGTAATAGAAAGATATTCCCATGTGATGCATATCGTTACCGAAGTTGAAGGAGAACTTCGTCCTGATTGTAATGCTTTCGACGCCTTAAAAGCTACATTTCCCATGGGTACAGTAAGTGGGGCGCCTAAAATTCGGGCTATGGAAATCATAGAAGAACTTGAACCAGAAAAGCGGGGACCTTATGCAGGAGGAGCGGGATATATAAGTTTCACAGGGGATATGGATACCTGTATACTCATAAGAACTATGCTAATTAAAGATGGCACTGTTTATATACAAGCAGGCGCGGGCATCGTCTACGATAGCGAACCCGAAAAAGAATATATGGAAACCGTCAACAAAGCAAAGGCATTAGTAAAAGCTATAGAACTTGCAGAGAAAGGATTAGAACTATGATTTTATTCATAGATAATTATGACTCTTTCACATACAACCTCGTCCAGTATCTTGGAGAGATACATCCCGAAATGAAAGTATACAGAAATGATGCAATAACTGTTGAAGAAATAGAAAAACTAACTCCGGACTACATCGTTATCTCTCCGGGTCCTTGCACACCCAAAGAGGCTGGAATATCAGTAGAGGTTATCAAGAACCTTGGACATAAGTTTCCAATACTTGGAGTATGTCTCGGGCACCAGAGTATTGGCTACGCTTTTGATGGTGAGATTGTCCGGGCAGATAGAATTATGCACGGCAAAACAAGCCTCATATACCATAACAATCATCCCTTATTCCATAATGTTCCATCCCCTTTCGTAGCCACAAGATACCATTCTCTAATAATCAAGAGAGACTCTTGCCCCAATGTTCTCGAAATCATTGCCGAAACTGAAGAAAAAGAAATAATGGCTGTAGCTCATAAAAAATTTCCAATTTGGGGAGTTCAGTTCCACCCAGAAAGCATATTAACTGAATATGGAAAGCAAATCTTAAGAAACTTCCTTAACTTAGGTAAGGAATTTAATAAAGGGAAAACTAAATGAATCTTACAGAAAGAAAGTGGTGTGGATGGGGATTAGCCGAAACTCCAGATTTATTAAAGGACAAGCGGGACGCCTTTTGGAATTGGCTCCGCGAATTATGTGGATTTGGCGCTCTCCCTTATACGCCCCCTATCGATTGGAGAGAAATTAAAGTTCCACCATCCCAGATATCTAACCAAGCAATACTTGAACTGGAGAAGAAAATACCCTTATCAAAAATCACCACATCCCAGTTCGAAAGAATTGTTCATTCTCGAGGGAAAAGCTACCTCGATACACTTGCGCTACGCACAGGTAAAATCGATTCTTATCCAGATATAGTAGTATACCCCGCTACAAAAGAAGATATTATCCAGCTCGTGCGGTGGTGTAACCTTAACAGAGTAGCTATTATACCCTTTGGTGGCGGTACAAGTGTAGTCGGAGGAGCTAACCCTATAAAATTGGATTCTCACGAGGGAGTAATCTCATTAGATATCCGCTCCCTAAACAAGGTCCTTCATATTGATAGAAAATCAAGCATAGCAAAAGCG
Organism: Candidatus Hydrogenedentota bacterium; assembly: GCA_026415215.1. Classification (GTDB taxonomy): domain Bacteria; phylum Hydrogenedentota; class Hydrogenedentia; order Hydrogenedentales; family Hydrogenedentaceae; genus Hydrogenedens. The sequence goes on along the minus strand of JAOAHN010000047.1, from coordinate 12,067 downwards.
GAGGCGGGAATAGAAGGACCTGCTTTAGAAAATATACTTCGCTCCGAAGGGGTAACATTAGGGCACTACCCTCAATCATTCGAGTTTTCAACCCTTGGAGGATGGGTAGCGTCAAGAGGTGCAGGGCACCAATCCATTAAATATGGAAAGGCTGAAAATTGGTTTGTAGGAGCAGAAGTAGTCAGTCCACCAGGACCATGGAAAACTGAAAATTTCCCCGCATCTGCAGGAGGTCCACAAATTCGAGACTTAATACCAGGCTCTGAAGGCACATTAGGCATCCTAACAGAAATAGAATTCAAAGTCCATCCAACTCCACAAGAAACATATTACTCTGCTTTCGTTTTTCCTTCCTTCGAGAATGGAGTAGAAACCGCAAGACTCCTATTACAAGAAGATATTCCCCTTGCAATGATAAGGCTTTCTGACCCATACGAAACCTTCTTTTTCACCGCTATGCAAATGGGCGGTGGAGATCCGTCATCTATACCCCAGTTTTGCTTGATGCTGATTGGACTGGAGGGAAGCTCATCAGCAGTATCTGCAGGTAGGCAAATAGTAAATAACATAACTTCAAACTATCAGGGTCTATCACTGGGAGAGGGTATAGCCCAACAATGGTTTTCTCAAAGGTTTCTACTTCCTTATCTACGAGATGAGATGCTCGATTACGGAATAGGTGTAGATACCCTCGAAACTGCTACCCGGTGGAGTAATCTACTCGAACTATATGAAGCAATTCATAACGCTATCCAAAGTGCTATCGAAGAGGATGAAGAACTCAAACCTAAATTCCCAATTGTAATGGCACATTTGAGTCATGCATACCTGGACGGGGCAAGTCTTTACTACACTTTTGTGTTCCCGAGGTCACTTAAGAATCCTGAAGAGCAATGGTGGCGAATTAAAAATAAAGCAAGCGAAACTATCCGAAGCTACAATGCTACCATATCTCACCACCATGGCATTGGCACCGACCATAAAAAATGGATCTCTGGAGAAAAAGGTGCGTTGCCTTACCAACTCTTGTATCAAATAAAACAACAAATAGACCCCTTAAACATTATGAACCCCGGAAAATTAATTTAAGACATATAAAACTGATTCTATCCTATCCCCCACACTTCCAGCTTTGTCTTATCTCAACAAGATTATAATAGCTACTCTTATGAAATTCATTTGCAATAATTCAAATTATTCCTTACATACTCTACCGTGTACTTCAATCCGTCTCTTAATAGAACTTGCGGAGCCCACCCCAATATCTCTTTTGCCTTATCACCAGTAATATATATAGAATGGATTTCACCGGGTCTAAGCGGTGCCAATTCTGGCTCTCCCCTATACCCAGTCAGTTCAGCGATAATATCAAAGATTTCTCGCACCTTTGTGCCCACAGCTGAACCAAGATTTACAATCTCATTTACTCCTTTCTCCAACCCTAAACAAAAAGCCCTTGCAATATCTTTTACATAAACATAATCTCGCATAGGCTCGCCATACCCATACAAAATCGGTTTTTTGCCCCTTAACATTAACCCCGCTAATATAGAGCACACTCCTGCTTCACCTTCTGCACTCTGGCGAGGTCCATAAACATTGGGTAACCTCAAAACTAAATAATTCAGATTATAAAGCCTTTGATACAAACCTATATAATGTTCAAATCCAAGTTTGCTTGTCCCATAAGGAGAAAGAGGCTTAGGGTGATATGTTTCTGGCACAGGCAAAACTTCAGCCTCTCCGTATATAGCCCCACCCGTAGAAGCGAAGATAAATTTCTTTACACTATACTTTACTGAGTATTGAAGTAAATTTATTCCTCCAAGTATATTCACCTTCGCATCAAACACGGGATCCGCTACGCTTTTCCTAACATCTATCTGTGCAGCGAGATGTGCAAGATAATCGGGTCGTAACTCCCTGAATACCTCCTCTACCTCATCAGAACATATATCTATTTCTATGAAGGTTGCTCCCTCAGGAATATTCTCCTTTTTCCCCGAGCTCAAGTTGTCTACTATTACTACTTCATGCCCTAAAGCAATATATTCCTCCGCTACATGTGAGCCGATAAATCCTGCTCCACCGGTAACTAAAATCCTTGCCATTGTCTACACCTTCTAATAATTAAATAATTAGAACTTAAGAAATAATACCAAATATGCATGAATCCTTCACTTGGATACATCATTAAACCTCAGAGAGTTTTTTTCAAACTCCTAATCACACGGTATTGATATAATCTAAGTGACACCCAAGCAGTGCCAAAATATATTAGGTTTAGTACCCAGAGAGTAAACCATTCCCATCTCACTTCATACAAAGATGCACCCATGTGATGTAACCGAACGAACCCCGCCGATCCACTCGTGCTCGGCAAGAGAAGAGAACACACTCTCAACCATCCAGGTATTGCCTCTAAAGGCCAAGCAAATCCTACCAACAATACCGCAGGTAAGGAGGTAAACAATAAAGCCGGTATAGATAATTCTCTGCTCACTAACACAGCACAAAGTGTAAAGCCGAGCAAGATTATAGAGCTCACATACGGCACGAGAAAGAGTATAATCTCGCCAATATTTCCTATCCCCTCTAATTGGTATATTCTGTAAACAACGAATATATAGAAAACAGGAAAAGATATATATATGGCGAAGTAAACTAATCCCCTTGCTAAGATAATAGAAGAAATTGCTGGCTTCACACCGCCTTCAGGAACAGGTAGAGGTTCTAACCTCTCTTGTCTCGTTCCAGACAACATTCCTATTGCTATCAAGAGAGTCTGCTGAAGTATAAGCATCAAAACCGCTGGAACCACATAAGTAGCATAGCCACCAGCAGGATTAAATAGGGGTCTTACATCAACAGGTACAGGATTCCATCTATTCCTTGCAATTTTCTCTACGAACCCTTCCGCTGTTAACCTTCTTATCTCCACGCCTGCTGACATCGTAGCCACAGCCTTATACACACCTGAAAAAATCTGCCTATATATAAGGAAATATGTTGCATCAGCGAATAATTGCACTACCGCCTTTTGTCTTGAGAGCACATTTTTTTCAAAATTTCTCGGGATTATTAGCACCCCGTAAATCTCACTTTGTTCAAGTAATCTCTTACTTTCAGCAAAATCAGCTACTCTATATGCAACCTTCACCTCTTCCGAGGCATCTATCCAACGAGCTAACTTCCTACTTAACGAGGTGTTATCTTCATCTATAACTGCAACCCTGACATCCTTCAAAACCTCTGGAAGATATGGCAAAGGATATAACAAAGTATAAACTGCCAGCCCAGCTATAAATATTAGTAATACACCAGGATCTCCAAATATAGAATTTATTTCCTCTTTGAATACATCCAAAAAATATTTCATATTCTGCCCCAGTATTTTTCATCTTCAGAGAATTTTTTCCATCTCGGCGCAAACAATAAAAACGGCACAAAAAAGAAACAGAAAAGGATGCACAACTTAGGGAATGAAATATATGTAGGAACTCCCCTTATACTCTGTTCAAGATATAGATGCAGATAATGAGTCAAGGGTAGTGCAGAGCTTAATATCTTTGCAGGCAAAGGCATACCTATGGTCGGATAAGTTATACCAGCAAAAGCAAATGCAGGACCTGTATAAAAACCACCAAGACTATTTGCCATCCTAAGATTTGCAGTTATGGATACAAATGCAAATCCCATACCTTGATAAGCAAGGATGAAAAACAGATTAGTAACCACAACGAACCAAAGATTTCCTCTAAAAGGGACATTACCCCAATGCGTTAGCAAAGTCATCATGAAAAGTGTAACTGAAGTAAAACCTAATGTATAAGGAAATGCTTTTGCCACTATTGCTATCCAATAATTACCATTGGCTCGTGCCATCCATTCTCGAATAGTCCCATGTTTCAGTTCAGACCCAAAAGACCTAATTGAAACCATCATTACAAGCCCTTGGATAATTGAAGGCAGTATAGCGGGCAAGAGAAAAAATCTATAGTTTAAATTCGGATTGTTCAACGGCTGAGCATCCACAACTATAGGAGTTGAATATATCGATACTAATGGAAATGGCTCTCCTTTACCTGTCCGAAACCTAACTTCTTCTTTCAATGACACATTACTTGTGACTTCTCTCAGCGCCCTGCTAAGTAGACTACTAACAAGCATCCACTGATTATTGTAATATGCCACAATGAAAGCTCCTTTACCTGCGGTAGAATAATCATCTACTTCCTCTGGTATATAAATTACCGCATATGACCTTCCCTCACAAACATACCTAACACACTCCGAAAAATTTGGAGTTACTGCCACCACTTTCAAAGAGGGAGAAGCGTCTATCTCTCTAATTATCTCTAAAGAAAATGGTGATCCATTCCTATTGCAAACCACCACGGGCAAATCCCTGGGTATCTCATGATAGAAAATTGCACATAACACTAAAAATGTAATAATGGGAATAATGAAAGTAAAGAGATAGTAAAAAGGATGATGTGCAATTATATGCAATTCTCTTCGTAATACCTTCCAAAACGAGAGAAACATCTCTACTCTCTCTCTGGCAAAATGTATTTTTCAATTAACTGGTCAAACCTTCCCCGCATTTTAATCAGCCATGAAATTTCGCTATCAGGCCGTTTCCACGGCACTACCACACTCATACCAGGTCTTAGCCCCTCTAATTTACTTACCGGCTTAGCTCTGACTTCAAAAGTGCGTAAGTCAAATCCACCTGAAGCACTTGTAGCTCGCCAAGTACCAAATTCCCCAAGTGGAGATATATAGTAAACCTCCATCTCCAACACCTGCATACCCAGTGCGGGCACCATCCCAGCTATAATCTTCCCAATCTGGAGACCTGAAAGTTGGTCCTCCCTCACATTAAACGAGATCCATGCCTTATCAGGATTTATCATCGTAACAATTGGCATACCCGCAGAAGCAATTTCACCGGGAAGCACTATATGCTCTAATATCTCTCCATCAGCCGGAGCAATTATCGATACCTCTTCAATTAAAGAGTCCACCTCTTCAACCACTCCAGAGGCTTGTTCTACTAAAGCTTCTGCAGATTTTTTGTCTTCCTCTCTCGTGCCATTCACCGCCATGTCGTATTGAGCCCTCGCAGTAGCCTCTAACCTACATGCCATCTTATATTGAGCTTCCACCTCGTCTCTCTTCTGCGCAGGAACTACCCCTTCCTCATATAACCTTTGAATCCGCTGAAAACTCTTTTCTGCAAGTTCTTTTCCAGCTTGAGCCTGAAGCCACTGATTGTAAGCCATCCGAATTTGTTCTTCTCGAGCACCTTTTTGGGCTTTCTCAAACTGGGCTTCTGCCGCTTTCCTTGCGCTCTCCGCTTGTTTCTTCTTTGCTTCAAGTTGAGGCCTGTCTAATATTGCTACCGCATCTCCCTTCTTCACCCGCTTTCCTTCCTCTGCAAGTATCTCTACTACTCTACCAGGAACCTTTGCCGACACATTTATCTTATCTACTTCGACCTGTCCTTGGAGATAATACGGCTGGGGCTGAATAAAAATATAAGATAAGGCTGAAATAGTAAATAGCCCTATTAAAAACACAAAAAAGGCGACCAATCGTGGATGTTCCATATCCGCGTTTCTCCAGATTTTATATGTATTCGATATTTCTTAGCCAAGATACACAACTATACATACAAAAGTATTGTTATGGGTAAAACTTAATGAATTATTTCTTCCAATTTGAGCTCTTGAAACTCTATAGGGATGGAATTCTTCAAATACTCTTCCCATCGCCGTGTTTGTCCACTCGCCTCCAAAAGCTGAAAAAAAGCAAGGTCGTAATCAAAAGCAGACTTGAGTAAACCCAATTGAGCACGAGAATGCTGATAAATAGCATCTACAACTTCTAATGAAGTAGTTACCCCTTCTTCAAATGCTTTTTTTCTTACCCGCAGATTCTCCTCTGTCAATTCTAAGGTTTTCTGATAGCTCGACCACTGGTCTCGAGCTTTTTTCATCTCTTCGTATCTCTTTACCACTAAACTTTCGAGGTCTTTCTGTATCTTCAATTTTGTAACTTCTGCCTTTTCTACGAGAGCCTTACCTGCAAGCACCTTATGTTTCGTCTGAAAACCATCAAAAAATGTGTAATTCATTCCAATCCCTACTGCCCATGTAGGGTCAAGTAATGTCAAGTCATCCTTAAATATCTCGTGCATACCAAATAAATATATTGTAGGTTTGTTCACCCCTTTTTCTGCCTTCACCCCTACTTCCGCCTGCTTTATCTTAGCATTCACAATGCCGACCCCCGGATGAGAATCATTTACCGTTGCCTTGAACACATCCAGGGCAGGTTCTTCTGACAGGATAAATAATTTAGAGGTAGGTTCCCATAAACCACTCTCAAACAAAATATTGTTCAATCCCTCGAGGACAATAGAAACATCGCTTAAGGCGGTCGATTCCTCTTGCTCAGCCTTCGAAAGTTCAACTTGCGCGTGTAGAAGCTCTACCTTTGCTATTATCCCTTCTCTGAAAAGTTTCTCCGCTCTATCCGCATGTTGTTTCATAAGCCGTGTTTTAATCTTCTGAACTTCATAATTCTGCTTTGCAAGCACAAGCCCATAGTATCTCTGAGCAAGTTCTGTTACCAGTTGATTATAAGTCCATTCCTTCTGATATACCGCTTCGGTTTTCCTGTGCTGGGCTATTTCGTTTGCAGAATCTATTCTTCCACCAGCGTAAATTGGTAATGAAACCTTTATTTGTCCCTTGGTGAACTGCTTTTCTTGCACTTCATAGGTAAAGGGCAAGGGGTCTACACCTATATCAATAGGGCTATCAAGAAAAGTTTGTTTAACTTCTAACTCTCCTTTTGGATATCTAAGTCCCTTTGCTGACTTTTTTTCCTCTTCTTTTATCTGTATTTCTTTCTCCGCAGATAGTAAAGCTGGATTATTTCTCTCCATTTTAGAAATTGCGTCTGAAATTGTAATCTGCTGGGCAAAAGTATCTCCATTCCTCACTAAAATTAATCCCAAACTTATAAAAAATAAACACAATTTTACTTTCCTTAGACTCATAATACCTCTCAAAGTTTTATTTTATAGACAGTACAACCATATTAAAAGTGTCTCTAATAATAGCAAAACTTAATAAATTAATGCTATTAATTCTACAAAAAATTTATATCATAAAAACTATAAAATCACTTAAATACCGCTTTAATACAAACCCATCTTCTAAGAAATTATCTACCTTACTTTATTACATTACTTAACCCCGGAAATCCCAGAGCATCAATGTGAGCTCAAACAGAGAAATTACTAACTCTGAATATAAAATAGGATTTATAAACTACGAGTGCTATGACAGTATATACAAAGGTTCTGGCATCTGAGGCATCCGAATAAGAAAGAAAAACTTTTATATCCGCGTAAAAGTAAAAGAATATTGTAACTTAGCCTCAGTAAGGGGTTGCACAATGGGAGTTACGCATAAATTTTCTATATCACCCGGACATGGAAAAAACTCAGCTTCCAATATGGCAAATCGGCATCTGAAAGAAATAACATAATCACATTGGTAATAAACATTTATGATGATGTGCTGGCAGAGATGATGTCCTGACAAAAGGGAGAATTCCCAAGAGCTAATTACTCACATTCCATCGAATATAAAACCCTCATAGCATACTTGCAGAAAGAAGAAGAACATGACACAAACAAGTTTAGATATTCAATTATTGAGATTTGTTATAGTAAACCGTAATAGGAGAATTTTCAAACATCAAGCGCCTCAAATTCCTATAATAAACTCTCTTAGAAAATTGACAAACAATCCCACAATTACAATGGGAATTATTATTCCTAAAATTTAGAACAAATGCACCAATTCTAATCATATGTGGATGCAGGCACGAAAAATAAAGAAGAAAACATTGGGAAGAATGTTTCATCACATAGATAGACTATTATAAAGACAAAAAACAAGGTGAAGTGTGATGAGGTGATCGATAAAAACTTTATCAAACCGTCTATCTTCAAACAATCATGCAACGAGGATAATGACTATAGGCTTTCTTTTCTACAACTTCAAGAAGCAATAATAGTCATTAAAGCTAAATTAGTCCACTTCATAATATTCACATCCCTTATCGCTGAGTATTTTAAATCAACATTAAAATATACCAATGCTTTTCACGAAGTTATTGATGATGTATCTTTTAACATCTACTGTAGGCGGTATCAATTACTACTGATCACAAAGTCGCCACTTGCGGCATACTCGTCAAAAACTCTGAAGTGTGACTCCCCAAAACAGAACTCTCTTTATCACGAAAGGGAATCTAAAATTCAAAGTTGAGATATCAACTACAACTACACTTCTTTGAAAATAAACTTGTATAAATGATCCTCCTTCAACTAAAGTTATTATTGTGCTAATCTATCGTAATACCCTCCCTAATCTATCATTTTTCTATTTTCATATATTCATGATTTTAAAATTAAAAAGTTCAGATCATCTAATCCATAAAACTAAAAATTAGGAAAAATTAGGTTTAAGAAATTTGAAAAATTGATTTGCACATAGTATTATAGATATTGTATAACGAACGGTAAGTAAGTTATAAGTGATATCACTTAAGGAACCTCAACTTAGAGGAGAGCTAAATCCATGAAAAAAATTCGAAAAGCAGCAGTGTTAGGGTCTGGTGTAATGGGTGCTGCAATCGCTGCGCACCTTGCTAATTGCGGTGTTCCAAGCATCATGCTTGACATAGTTACACCAAACCTCTCTGATGAAGAGAAGAAAGATGCTAAGAAGAGAAATGCATTAGTCGAAGGAAACAAAGCCAATCTCTTAAAGGCAAAACCTGCTCCACTCTATAGCAAATCATACATTGATATGATTGAGACAGGTAATTTTGAAGATGATATGCACAAAATTGCAGACTGCGACTGGATAATCGAAGTAGTAATGGAAAACTTGGAAATCAAGAGACAAATATTCGAAAAGGTCGCTCAGCATCGGAAGCCTGGAAGTATAGTTACCTCCAACACAAGCGGAATCCCTATAAGGGCTATGGCGGAAACAATGCCGAAGGAAATGAGTCAGCATTTTATGGGCACACATTTCTTCAATCCCCCTCGCTACCTTCGCCTCCTGGAGTTGATACCTGGACCTGATACCCTTCCTGAAGTGGTGGAGACTATGGCTTGGTTCGGCGAAAATGTACTCGGGAAAGGTATTGTATATGCAAAGGATACCCCTAATTTCATAGCCAACCGAATCCTAACATTCACCATGGCGTGGATACTCCACGAAATGACTAAACAAGAACTCACAGTCGAAGAAATTGACGCATTAACCGGACCCGCAATTGGACATGCCAGTTCTGCCACATTCCGCACTGCCGACCTTGTAGGTCTGGATACATTTGTGAAAGTAGTGAAAAATGTTTACGATGGGTGCCCTAACGATGAGTGTAGGGACTATTTCAAACTTCCCGATTGGGTAGAGAAGATGGTGGAAATGAAACTATGGGGTAATAAAACAGGCAGTGGTTTTTACAAAAAGACCGATCTGAAAGATGAAAAGGGAAAGCCTATTATACAGGTCATTGACCCGAATACTCTCCAGTATAGAAACCCTGTAAAACCTAACTTTGAATGCACAGGAGCAGTTAAGAACATAGATGATCTTTCCCAAAAATTGAAGATAATGCACTTCAGTGAAGACAAAGGCTCTAAGTTTGTATTTAAACTATTTGCAAATGTTGCAAAATACGCAGGAAACCGCATCCCTGAAATATCTGATGATATCGTTAACATTGACAATGCCGTCAAGTGGGGATTTGCTTGGGAAGCTGGCATATTCGAAACTTGGGATATGTTAGGCTTCGAGGAGGTCTGCAATAAAATGGAGCAGGAAGGGATTGAATTACCTCCAATAGCCAAAGCTTTGAAAGATGTGGGAGGCAAGTCATTTTATAAAACTGAGAACGGCATAGATTACTATTTTGATCTCACTACCAAGTCCTATAAACCAATTTCAAAGAACCCGAAAGAGATAAAATTAGCTTCGGTTAAAAAACAGGCAGGTAAAGAAATTGATAGTAATGATAGTGCCAGTTTAATAGATGTAGGTGATGGGATAATATGTTGTGAATTCCACTGTAAAATGAATGCTATTGATGCAGATATAGTTACCATGCTTAACAAGGGTGTAGACCTTCTCGAAGAAGACAAATACGATGGGATGATTATTGCTAATCAAGGAGAGCATTTCAGTGCAGGTGCTAACCTAATGCTAATATTAGGGCAAATAATGCAACAGGATTGGAAAGCCATTGAAATGATGGTAAAAGGTTTACAATCTGCGAACATGAGAATGAAGTATTGCTCTAAGCCTGTTGTAGCTGCGCCACATCACTATACTTTTGGAGGTGGACTTGAGATTTGTCTGCACGCGGCGAAGTGCGTTATTGCAGGCGAAACTTACGCTGGACTTGTCGAAGCAGGAGTAGGTGTAATACCAGCGGGCGGCGGAACCAAGGAAATGCTTGTTCGTGCACTCGAGTACCTTCCTGAAGGGTTAACAAATCCAGACCCAATGCCTTATATCCGTAGGGCATTTGAGGACATTGCAACAGCAAAAGTGGGAACCAGCGGAGTAGAGCTTATAGAACTCGGATATATGAGGCCTACCGATATAGTGGAACCTAACTTCGAACTCCAAGTAGGTCGTGCTAAGAATGTATGTCTCGGCTTACTTCAAATGGGCTACAGACCTCCCAGACCGCCTCGTCTATGGGCTTTAGGTGACACAATTAGAGCAGCATTTGAAGCAGCAGTATGGGGGATGAAAGAAGCAGGATTTGCCTCTGAGCATGATATGCTCATCGCTACTAAAGTAGCCTACATACTTACAGGCGGAGATCGTGCCGAAGGCACGCCAATTACTGAACAAGATGTGCTCGATTTAGAGTGTGAGGCATTCTGCTCCCTATGTGGAACTGAAAAGACAAAGGAAAGAATCCAACACATGCTTATGAAAGGTAAGCCACTGCGTAACTAACACCCTGTAAATTTTGAAATTAAAACCTTCAAGCAGTAGGAGGATTAAAATATGGAAAATAACTACATTGTAGCAGCATGTAGAACTGCAGTCGGCAGGTCGAGAAAAGGAAGCGCTATTGCGCATCTCAGGCCTGACGATTTAATGGCAGTAGCTCTTAAAGAAGTAGTAAAGCGTTCTGGTATCCCAGCGGAATGTATTCAGGATTGCATAATAGGATGTGCCTTTCCCGAGGCCGAAGCAGGGATGAATGTAGGAAGATTGGCTCTGCTGATAGCAGGACTTCCGGATATCATTCCTGGGGAAACGGTAAATAGATTCTGTTCTTCCGGCTTAGATACTATGGCTATATTAGGAGCTAAAATAGAGGCGGGCATGTTAGATATAGGTATAGCAGGAGGAGTAGAATCAATGAGTGTAATCCCGATGGGTGGTAACAAACTTCTACCCAATCCAAGCCTTGTTAGGAGCAACCCGAGAGCATACACATCAATGGGTCAATGTGCTGACAATGTCGCTAATGACTTTGGTATAACCAGAGAAGAATGCGATAGATGGGCTTTAAGAAGCCATCAAAGGGCTATAAAAGCCATCCAAGAAGGCAAATTCAAGGAAGAGATTGTTCCATTAGAAGTAAAGAGACCAGACGGAACAACTTTCATATTTGACACAGATGAGGGACCAAGAGCGGACACAACATTAGAAGCACTCTCAAAACTGAAGCTTGCATTTCAGGGACCTATGGGTAAAGGTGTTACAACCGCTGGAAATGCGAGTCAAACAAGTTGTGGGTCTGCAGCAGTAGTGATGGTAAGTGAAAAAGCACTAAAAGAGTTTAACTTGAAACCGCTTGCGAGACTAAGGGGATATGCTGTCGGCGCTGGGGACCCAGGGTACTTAGGACCAGCTCAAATTCCTGCTATTCAAGATGCACTCAAGCAAGCAGGAATTACCCTGCAAGACATAGGGTTAATAGAGTGCAATGAAGCTTTTGCTTC